>NZ_JBPMGE010000038.1:0-3638 GCF_054014795.1 Candidatus Pyrohabitans sp.
GCGCTGGAAGTGGAGCGCTTTGAGAGCATAGGCGAGTCCCTCGCCGAGCTGCTCATGCCAGAGATTCCCTCCAGCATAAAAGAGAAACTCTCCAGCCTGGCAAAGATTAAAGAGGCCCTCTCCTTCCCCCCCAAGGTTGTGAAGCGTGCGCCATGCCAGGAGGTGGTGCTCGAAGGGGAAGAGGCGAGCCTAAAAAAGCTGCCCATCCTGAAAACCTGGCCCCTGGACGGGGGACGCTACATAACACTCCCTCTGGTATTCACCAGAGACCCCGTTACCGGCAAGCGCAATGTGGGCATGTACCGCATGCAGGTCTACGATGAGCACACCACCGGCATGCACTGGCAGATTCACAAACACGGGGCTGAACACTTCCGCAGGGCAGCTGAGCAGGGGGAGCACCTCGAGGTGGCCGTCGCTCTGGGTGGTGACCCCGCGACAATCTTCTCAGCACTTGCACCCCTACCGGAAGGCTTTGATGAGCTCCTATTTGCCGGCTTCCTGCGGAAGCGCGGGGTTGAGCTTGTAAAGTGCAGGAGTGTTGACCTGGAGGTCCCGGCGTGGGCAGAGTTTGTTATTGAGGGCTACGTCGACCCCGCTGAGGAGCGCATAGAGGGTCCCTTCGGCGACCACACTGGCTACTACTCCATGCCCGACTATTACCCTGTATTCCACGTCACCTGCATTACCCACCGAAGAGATGCAATCTATCCTGCCACCGTTGTCGGTAAGCCGCCAATGGAGGACGCCTACTTTGGCAAGGCTGTTGAGCGCATATTCTTACCTCTTATAAAGATGCAGCTTCCTGAGGTGGTGGACATCAACCTACCCATTGAAGGCGTCTTCCACAACCTTGCAATAGTCTCCATAAATAAGCGCTATCCAGGTCATGCGAAGAAGGTGATGTTCGCCCTCTGGGGAATGGGGCAGATGATGTTCACCAAGGCGATAGTTGTTGTGGACAGCGATGTGGATGTGCAAAATGCCGGTGAGGTTCTATGGCAGGTATCAAGCTGCGTGGACCCGGCCCGCGACATTGTGATAATCCCGGGCACGCCCACAGACACCCTGGACCATGCCCCCTCGCTGCCTAACTACGGCTCAAAACTGGGCATCGACGCCACGCGAAAGTGGGAGGAAGAGGGCTACACCAGAGACTGGCCCCCCAGCGTGGAGATGAGCGAGGAGGTAAAGCGCCTGGTTGACAGGCGCTGGAAGGAGTACGGTATTGAGAAGTGAGGCTCATTCTTCGCCATAGCTCTTTGTCGCAAGTCTCTTTCTGGCTTTCAGCAGATTTGCAACCCTCTTTGCCCTCATGTACATCAAGAAATGACGATAAGCAGAGTTGTCATCCTCCCACAGCACAGCTTCGCGTATCGCCCTGTATTTCAGACTCTCCGGGTAAAGGATTCTCATAGTACAATATAGGCACCTTGCATATATAAAACTAAAAGATAAAAAAAGAGGGGCTCAGGGCTTAAGCTTGCCCGCCAGATAGTCTGCATACCCCTGAAGGTCGAGCAGGCCGTGTCCAGAGAAGTTGAACACTATAACCTTCTCCTCACCGGTGCGCTTGCACTCACGGGCTATGTCTATTGCCGCACGTATCGCATGCGTAGTCTCGGGCGCCGGCACCAGGCCCTCGGCCTCTGTGAATATCTTACCCGCCTCGAAGGTTTGAAGCTGGTCGTACGCCACAGCATCGATATAGTCGAGCTTGTGCAGCAGGCACAGCGAAGGCGCGTCGCCGTGGTAGCGGAGTCCACCAGCATGGATAGGTGAGGGCACAAAGTCGTGACCCAGGGTGTACATTTTCAGCAGAGGCGTCATACCGGCGGTGTCGCCAAAGTCGTATTTGTACTTACCCTCTGTGAGTGTGGGACAGGACTTTGGCTCAACGCCTAGGAAGCGCACCTCATCCAGCTCGCCGCGCAGCTTCTTGCCCAGCATGGGATATGCAAAGCCAGCGAAGTTGCTCCCGCCACCCACGCAGCCTATCATTACATCAGGCGTTACATCTATCTTCTCCAGCTGGAGGAGCACCTCCTGGCCAATGACCGTCTGGTGCAGCAGCACATGGTTGAGCACCGAGCCCAGAGAATACTTTGTCTTCTCATCCTTGACAGCCATCTCTATCGCCTCGCTTATGGCTATGCCAAGGCTGCCGGGGTGCTCGGGATTCTCCTGACGAACCTTACGTCCGTACTCCGTTCTGTCGCTGGGCGATGGGACCACATCGGCGCCATAAAGCTCCATAATAATCCTGCGGTAGGGCTTCTGATGGTAGCTCACCGCCACCATAAACACATTGACATCTATGCCGAAGAGGGTACCAGCAAGACTCAGAGCGGTGCCCCACTGTCCTGCTCCGGTCTCTGTGGTCAGGCGCTCCACACCCTCCTTGACGTTGTAGTATGCCTGTGCAATTGCTGTGTTTGGCTTGTGCGAGCCAGCAAAACTCACATCCTCGCGCTTGTAGTATATCTTCGCGGGCGTGTTAAGGTGGCGCTCCAGCCGCCTTGCCCTGTAGAGCGGCGTTGGCCGGCCCACCTGGAAGTAAGCTTCCCGCACCTCCTCCGGGATGCGTATGTAGCGCTCCTGACTGACCTCCTGCTTTATGAGCTCCCTGGGGAAGATAACCTCAAGCATCTCTGGGCTCACGGGCTCCTTTGTTCTCGGGTCGAGGGGCGGCGGCAGGGGCTCCGGAAGGTCGGAAAGGATGTTGTACCATTTCTTGGGCATCTCGTCCAAATCAAGGATTACCTTGGTCTCTTTCATAGCAAGACCTCCAGACTAAGAAAAGTTGCTCTACAGATTATATAAAACTTCCCCAGGGTACGAGTCTGTGCACCACTAGCTTCTCACTGCCCTTCTTCCAAGTTTAAAGGCGGTGAGGTTCATCTCCACAGTTTTGGGGGGTACCCGCTGGGCGATGCTCTCCCTGAGAACCTCCTCTTTAAGCGGGAAGCCGCGGAGAGCACTCAGGGCGCCTAGCATGACCACATTGGCGGTGAGCACACTCCCGGCGCGCTTCGCCAGAGCCAGGGCATCAACAGGATAAACCTCTGCATACCTGGAAAGCTCCTGGAGAATGGCCCCAACGTCCGGATAGCCTGCCACCGTGCCGTGCACTGAGGCAGGGGGAAGAGGGGTTGTGCTTACCACTGCCCGGCAGGGCTCAGCCAGGTAGTCCAGGTAGCGAAGTGCCTCCAGGGGTTCAAGGGCCAGGAGGTAGTCAGCCCTGCCGCGCGGGATGAGCGGCGATTTTACGTCTCCGAGCCTTACATGGGCCACAACGCTGCCACCGCGCTGTGCCATGCCGTGGGTCTCGCTCCCGCGAACCCTCAGCCCGGAGCGTATGGCGACTCTGCCGAGCACATCGCTGAGCAGGATTATACCCTGTCCACCAACGCCGGCGATGAGCACATTTGTAATCACTCCTCCTCCCCCCTGAGGATCGCATCATTTGGGCACACACTAACACAGAGGTCGCAGCCGGTGCAAAGCTCCTCGATGACCTCAGCCCTGCCCCTGTACCAGCCCACTGCGGGGCAGCCTATTCTCAAACAGGGGCGACAGTCTCTGCAGAGGTAACCCTCGCAGCGCTCTGAGACAACCCTGGGTGGGGTCCTCCACAG
>NZ_JBPMGE010000039.1:0-3191 GCF_054014795.1 Candidatus Pyrohabitans sp.
CTCGCGAACCACGTCTAAGCCCGAGATGTACGCTTCGCCGCTGGTTGGGAGGAGGAGTGTTGTGAGCATGTTTATGGTGGTGGTTTTACCTGCGCCGTTGGGACCGAGAAAGCCAAATATCTCCCCCCGCCTTACGCTGAAGGTTACGTGGTCAACTGCCACGAGACCATTGAACTCCTTTGTCAGCTCATGGGTTTCGATGATTTGCACTTTTTGTCCCTCCGGAACCCGCCAAAAAATGTCTCAAAACACAGGGGTGCAATCTTCCTGGGTACGACGTCCATTCCCGATATATTGTGGTAGTGGACAGAAATCGCATCTTTCAGTACCCCGGTTTCAAGATAGTCCCCAAAAACTATGTTGATATCTTTCTCATCCACCGCCAGAAGCTTTACCGGCGGCAGTGGGAAGGGGTGGAAGTCTCCTGGTATAAGATAAAACTCACGAGAAAAATCTGAAAATTTTGCAAGCCTTCTAGGGGATACACCGGCCTTAAAATCAGGATTATCGTAAACTGCCATCTGAATCTTCACCCCTCTCTCCCAGGCTTTTTTAAAGCCATCTAGAAGAAAATCATATTCGTCTTTTGATACCCATGCCATAAATGTATATATCTTTTCTTCTGCATGGTTTACAAGCTCCAGAAACTTGGCAGAGGCTTTATTTATACCTTCGTTTATAAAGACCTGAGGATCCTGAGAGGGAGCTTTGCGCCAGATTTTAGAGAGGTTTCTGGACAGGATATTTTCAGCGGTTTCAAGCTCCTGGTGTTTGTGCTGGACAAACAGGGGGATTGAGCTACCCGGGTCCAGAGCCTTGAACTGAATGGGTCTTGTTGGATAGCTTTCCACCAGCCCCTCTCTTTGTAATTTTTCAAGAATTTCATATACCTTGGTGCGGGAATACCGGGTCAATCTGGCCAGCTCCCCGGCGGTTACTGTATCCTCCCGCAGGAGCCTGATATAGACCTCAGCCTCGGCTCCTGTTAAGCCCAGTTTCATCAGCATGGAAATTTCTTCGGCCCTCATAGGAAACCCTTGTTGTTAAGTTACTTAACAACAATCTGCGAGTGTGCTATTTAAATCTTACTGCCTAAAATCCAGGATAATTATTAGCTTCAGTGCATTTGAAGAAATACTCAATAACAAAAAGTTATTAAAACCAAATTTTGGGTTTTATTTGAAGGATTCTTCAAATAAATTTTAAATAACAGCACCATTTTATTCACAGGCAGGGTTTTGTCCATCGGCATACAGCAAGATACTATGGTGATGATATGAGGTCACTGTGGCTGTTCACGCTGTTGACTTTGGCCCTGCCATCTGTAAATGCTGCTGATGCAGGGGATACTATAAATGTGGGAGTAAACTGGATTGTTGCGAATCAAAACCCGGACGGAAGCTGGGGCAGAAGCTTTGATGTGCTCTCCACAGCCTTTGCAACCGTAGCCCTTGAAAACCTTGGCTATAATCTCACCAAGGAGAGGTATCTGCTTATCGCAAAGGCAAATTCTACAAAGGAATTTGCCCTCGCCTACTTTGCCACTGGCGATGTTGCGCTGCGCGATTCTCTCCTCCTGAACCAGAGCGGCGATGGAAGCTGGGAAGGGGTAGCCGCAACCTCCCTCGTGGTTGTGGCGCTGGCAGCGCAGAACTACTCCGGCGTGGAGCTGGAAAGTGCTGTAGCATATTTGCTTGCACAGCAGAACAGCGACGGCGGCTTTGGCCCTGTCAAAGACACCGCCCTTGCAGCGCTTGCATTGAGCTATGCCAATGTAAGTGCAACAACTATAGAAAAAGCCCTTGCATGGATAGAAGCGAGACAGCAGAGTGATGGAGGCTTTGGCTATGTAACAGACACAGCCTTCGCGTCTCTCGCCCTCGCGCTCTCACCTGAGCATGCAAATGCAAGCATTAGGGCGGTGGAGTATCTCAAAAGCGCGCAGAACAGCGACGGCGGCTGGGGAATAGAAGAAGATGCTGAAAGCAAGGTGTATCCATCTGCAGTGGCGACTCTCGCAATTTCTCTGTACAATCAGAGTGCACCCGAGGTTGCGATAGGTGCTGAATACCTCTTTGCAGCGAGGCATCCACTGGGAGGCTGGGGTGGTGAAGCTGCTGATAGTAGCATAGTGGAGACAGCGATTGTGATAGACACCCTGCGCATGCTAAACTACTCGGGTGAGGCTCTCACAAGAGCCGTAGACTGGCTGTCCAGACAGAAACCCAAGCTAACCGATGAGCTTGCCTGGCAGATTATCGCCCTTGAAGGTTATGAAAACGTTTCAGCGCTTGCAGAGCAGCTTGCGGAAAGGCGGAATGGAGATAGCGGCTGGGGTATTAAGCCCGGCTATGAGAGCAACCTGCTGGATACCGCTTTCGCGGTGGAGGCACTTCTGCGTTCAGGCTATGGTGATTATGCGGAATGGGGTATAAGCTTCATAGAGAGAGACTGCGAATCCTCAAGAGAAAGCGTCTTTGCCAGGTCTATGTGTACACTCGCGCTGAGAAGTTATTCATTAGTTGATGGTTCGGTCCCATCCGAGGCGTTGAGGAAAACAGGAGAGTGGTTTTTGAACGCTCAGCGAGAAGACGGCGGCTGGGGTGAAATTCGCTCAACACCCCTTGACACCTCACTGGCTTTAAGCACGCACCTCGTCTCCACTTACTCGCCCAACGCAACGCAGAGGGCGGTTGAATATTTGCTCTCTACCCAGGAGGAGGACGGCAGCTGGGGTGATGTTATCTCCACTACCTTTGCTCTGAGGGCGCTTTCATACTACAGTAAATCAGCGGAAGGCAGTATCACAAACATCTCAGTTTTCGAGGTCTCTGAAGGCGGCCTAATTCCGACTACCTCCTTTAAGCCCGGCTCGCTCATGAAAGTGGTTGTCAACCACACCTCAGCTGGTGGTAGGCTCTACGGCTACATGACCAACCTCACCTTCGCCTTCAACGGCACCACAGCTATGCTACAAATCCCCAACCTGCCTCCTGGAGTATATCCCCTGTATGTGGTTCTGCACGACTCTGACTCGGGTGTAATTCAGGATGAGGTGGGTCTCAACATATCTATACCCTCAACGGCCGAGATCCTAGAAGGTGCAGTGGTAGTCTCCCCCCTCTATGTGCAGACTGGCGGGAGGGCAAATGTAACCCTTGAGCTGAGACTCAGGCTGCGAGCCAACGTGC
>NZ_JBPMGE010000040.1:0-11393 GCF_054014795.1 Candidatus Pyrohabitans sp.
TGAGCGCCGCCGGACAGACTCGAACTGTCGACCACCTGGTTAACAGCCAGGCGCTCTACCTACTGAGCTACGGCGGCATCGCAAAGAATGTGCAAGTTGTGGAGCGAGGGTTAACGAGTTAAAAGTTTGGAGTACCTTCTAAGACTATTTTTTATTATCGGTGAAAATGAATACCGCCTAATACCTGTTCAGACAGTAGGGGAAAAGTTATTTAAAGTTGATAGAGCTTTAAAACAATAAAAACACTGCCGCAAACAGACAACCGATAATGTGGATACCCACATCAAATAATAAGGGGAAGGGTGATAATGCCAGAAATGACCCCAGAAAACAGGAACCATATCGCCAAGGTTCTTTGGTCCTTTAAGAGGAGCCGGGTAAGAAAGGAGACCTTTAAGTTTCTGATAGAAATCCATCCCAACAGGAGCTATCCCGCTGAGATAGCCAGGGAGATAGGCTCTACACCTTCGAATGTGAAATGCGCCTTATCCGGGGCACCGTGGGGCGACTGCCGATTTAACGCCTCCTATTCCCTGCTATCCCTGGAACTGGTGAGAGTAGAGGAGATAAACGGAAGGAGATACTACAGAGCAACAGAAAAGGGACTGGAAATCGCAAAGAACCTTAGAGACAAATTCTAACTCTCTCCTGCTTTTAATGCCACGAGTATATGCACCTGCATATGCACCTGCCAATCTGGTTTTAAATACATGTAGCTCTTCTCTTTCTTAATATCAAGTGAGATGGGGGTAAATTATGGCAGAACTTAGATTAGACCCAAGAGAGTTAAAAGAAGTTCTCGAAAAAAGGGGCATCAGGGCAAGGGCCAGCTGGTGCATGTTCTGTGGTGCCACAAAAGGTGCTGAACCAATGCCTGCACAATTTAAACCGATAGGATTTGAGCAGACAAAGGAGCTGATAGCAAGTGGAGTAATCAGCGAGCTGGTATCCCAGCTGCCTGAGAAGGCGATGAAGGCAGGGTGGTGCATGTTCTGTGGTGCTCAGAGCAGCAAGGCACCAGGAGTGGTGGCTTCAAAAGAAGAGCTTACCGATGAGGTAATTGAAGAGCTCTCCAGGGATATCCTGAAACTGGTGAAATAAGATAGGCATTTCACTCACGGCTGGCATGTGTGATGTCCGAGCTCCACACCCTCTTCTTTAATATAACGCATTCATGCAACCTCAGATGCATCCATTGCTATGCAAACGCGGGGAGTACGGCTGAGCACAGGGCAGAGGATGTACTAAACTTAAGGGAGATAGGCAATCTGGCCGCTGAAGCTGGAGAACTGGGCGCCGAAAGGGTTGTTCTCAGTGGAGGAGAACCCTTTTTAAGGAAAGACTGGTTTGAGATTTTCAAAATCTTTAAGTCGCTGGACTTCACCGTAGCATTCAGTTCCAATGGCACAATGATCAATCGCAGGATAGCACACAGCCTCGGTAAGTTCGGTAATGTTGAATTCCTGATAAGCCTGGATGGCGACAGGGAAAAACATGAGTTGATGCGGGGGATTCCGGAGAGCTTCAACAGGACGGTAAGGACAATTCAGCTTTTGCAGGAAGCAAATATACCAGTTCAGATAAACTGCACCATAAACAAGGTCAACTATTCCAGTGTGCCCTTCCTGACAAAGTTCTCCCGGGACCGGGAACTATCCCTGAGATTAACCCTGCTGAACAGCTCTGCAGGAAGAGGGAAAGAAATCAGAGATAATACCCTGAGCACCGAGCAGATAGCAGACCTCATAACCTACTGCCACGAGGTAAGGCTGCGTGGCTCTCGGGTATTTCTTAATCTGCCGCCCCTCCTTCTGCCTCCTGAGGACATTATTCCGATAGGCGCTCCCTCCTGCGGCTGGGCGAATGGTCTGTGCGGCGTTCTCCCAAATGGGGACATCACCATATGCGCACTCGCACATGAGCATCCAGAGCTTATGGCCGGGAATATCAGGGATAGTTCATTTAAAGAGCTCTGGCTGGATTCACCCCTATTTAATGAGCTGCGCAGACTGGAGACCCCAAAATTGGAGGGTGTTTGCAGAGTATGCCGCTTCCGGGACATCTGCGGAGGAGGGTGCAGGCTCTCTGCCTATAAGAACTACGGCTCCTTCCTGGCACCCTGTGCCATCTGTCAGGAGTTTTATGATAAAGGGTTAATTGAACATAACAGAGTGGCGCATGAAAACTAGGAGGTGTAAACAATGGAGGAAAAGAAGATACCATACCACACCCTTAAGGCGAAGATAGAGAAAATTGAGAGAATACTGGGTAAGGCGATTGTGGACCCGGAATTCAGGAAGGTCCTCTTCGAGTGTCCCAGCAGAGTTGCAAAACAGTATGAACTGGATGAAGAGACGCTTCAGACGATAAAGCAGTTAGACCGCAGGAGCATTGAAAAGCTGGCAAAAAGTCTTGAGGCAAGAATAACAAAGGATGCGGCGGTTATTATCTTCTGTGGATCCTGAGCTCCGTCCACGGGGATTCCACCATGGTAGAGCTCAAAAGAGCAGAGATACACCGTTTTGAAGAGTTCGGTAAAAAATTTTTGCTGGATGTAAAAAGGAATTCCGTATACATCATAGATGAATTGACCTTTGACCTGCTGGGCCTGTGCAGCCAGCCGATGGAAGAAAGGCAGATATTTGAGAAACTGGCAGCGGTTTACTCTGCCGATTCCATCAGGGGGACACTTAATTTCCTGAAGGACAACAGGATACTCATAGCCGAGGAAGAACCCACAGAGCTTACTTTCCAGCCCTTAACCAACAAGTTCAGTATTACACTGAATGTTGCACAGTCCTGCAATCTGAGGTGCAGGTACTGCTACGTGGAAAAGGCACCCACCGGCTCCAGGGGCTCTCTGATGAGTGAGGTGACTGCAAAAAAGGGCATCGACTTCATCTTAGGTTTCGACGAACTCGAAAGTCTGGGGGTTTCCTTCTACGGTGGAGAGCCGTTGCTCAATTATCCGGTGGTCAAATCGGCGATGCTGTATGCCAGTCGGAGGGCCGAGGAGATGGGACTGGGAGAGGTCGAGTTCCACATTACCACCAACGGAACGCTTCTAAGTGATGAGATATTAGAATTTTTTAAAGATTATAATATAAATGTGCTGATAAGCCTGGACGGCCCCCCAGAGGTGCATGATTCAAAGAGAGTCTTTCCGAACGGATACGGAACACATCAGATAGTGCAGAACAATCTCAAAAAGCTGCTCGCCACTGAGGGAATTCACCACGTCAGCGCAAGCGCAGTGGTAACAAGAGACCACAGGCTTAGGGATGCGTACGAATACCTCTCCCAGTTTGACCTCAGGGACATAAAAATTTCTTACGTTCGGTATCAGGATGGGGGAGAGTTTGCCCTTACGGAAAGTCAAAAACAGCTCTATCTCAGCGACATGCGGGAGATAGCAAGGGACTGCATAGAAAAAATCTCACGGGGTGAGAGGCCGCCATACTACAACTTCGAAACCAAAATCCTGCAGCTCTGGAAAGGCTCAAGGAAGAAGTATTTCTGCCCCGCGGGAATAAGGCGCTTCGGCATTTCTCCAAACGGCGATATCTACCCCTGCGGAGTTGCGGCAGCCCAGGGGGTACACCGGATAGGCGATGTGCATAACGGGCTTTACGCAGAGAAAACAAAGCGTTTTCTACAAAAAATTTCTATAGAAAACAGAGATGAATGTGCAAACTGCTGGGCACGCTACCTGTGCGCCGGGGGATGCTTCCTTCTGCTGGTACGGGACTACGATTCAAAGAGGAGGTGTGAAATCAACCTGAGGAATACCGAGCTGGCCATTGCCATTTTTGCCCTTATAAGAGAGAAAAACGAGTTGCTTCTCTCGTCTCTCCTTGACCCCACCTTTCTTCCACGCTTAAGAAAGCTTATCCCTGTTTTAGATGATTAAAAGGGGATACAGATGGGCAATGACATAACCCTGGCAAACCTTGTTCTAGCACCGGACAATGAGAGCTTTGTCCCCATTGGCCCCCTCTATCTGGTCTCTTCCCTTGAGGAAGGCGGCTACAATGTGGACTTCAGAGACTATCAGCTCAACGGCTTTAAAGACCCCCTGACCCCCGAAAGCATCCTCGCATTTCTTGGAGATTCCTCGGATGTGGTGGGTATCAGCTGCATATTCAACATGCTGCCCAGTGTGCTCATGGCGGTGGAGGAGCTTAAGAAAAGGCATCCAGAGAAAAAGATAATACTTGGCGGTCCAGGCCCCACCGGTGTAGCGGAGCACATCCTGAGACATTTCCCCTCGGTAGATGTGGTGGTGAGAGGTGAGGGAGAAAAGACAATCGTAGAACTGCTCGACCGTCTTGACAGGGATATGAAAAATGTTCGCGGGATATGCTATCGAGATGGGAACAGAGTGCGTGTGAATCCCCCGCAGGAGCGGATAAAAGAACTGGATACCCTTCCCGCATATCACAGAATAAAATTTAAGGAGTATGCAAACGTTGGGGTGATGACTTCAAGGGGCTGTCCGTACAGATGCAGCTTCTGTGAGGTATCTCCCCTCTGGGGGCATACCAACTACCAGCGCAGTATTGAAAACGTCATGGAGGAACTTTCCCTGCTTCGCGATAAATACGGCGTCGAGAGCATCCGCTTCTGCGACGATACCTTTGTGCTTAGCAGGAAAAGGGTTCTGGAATTCTGCTCAGAAATCAGGAAGGAGGGGCTGGACATAAGATGGGCATGCATGGGCAGGGTAAATCTGATGGATAGGGAGCTTATGGGAGAGATGCGCCGCGCGGGGTGCAGGGGCGTCCAATACGGTGTAGAATCAGGTTCAAACAGGGTTCTTCAAAAAATAAACAAAGGGTTCACCAAACAGATGGCAGGGGATGTTATTCTAAAGTCCGTGGAATATTTCGAGCACGTCATCTCTACCTTCATATGGGGGTTCCCCTTCGAAAGCATGGAGGACTTTTATGAAACCATATTCTTCATGAGTTCCCTTGCGGAAGCGGGCTCAAAGATAAAATTTTTTCTGCTTTCCCCTTCTCCGCTTTCGCAACTCTACAGGGATTACAGAGACAATCTCAGGTTCTCAGAAGAGTTATGCTCAGAACTGGTGTGGAAGGGCTATGACAACTTTATTAACAAAAAGAAAATATCAGCCATGATACGGGCGTACCCGGAGATATTCCCTGACTTCTACTACATTGACTCTGGAAACATACACAAAAAGTATCAGCTCCTCAAAAATTCTGAACTGATAAGATAGCCTGTGCCGGCGTCACCTGCCCCTCTTACCCTCGTTGTCCTCCTTCTTCAGGTAGTAGTATACCGTCGTAAGCGGTATATCCAGCTCATCGCTTATCTCCTTTGCGGAGTAGCCCCTCTGCTCCAGCTCATAAACCTTTTGAATCTTCCAGTTGGGATGGGAGCGCGGTCTTCCCGGGGTCAGAAGCAGCGGCTCGAACTTTATACCTATCTTCTTCAGCGCCGTGCGTATCTTCTTCGGGGTGCGCTCGTAGAGCGAGGGGGGGCAGGTTATCACCTCTGTGTTGGGCGCCGCGGTAAGTATGGACGCCAGGATGTTTATGGTCGGACGGATGCTCAGGTGCACCTTTTTGGTGCTGTCGTCCAGCTTCTGGTTTATCTCCTCAATGAGCACATCCTTCTGCGATGAGCGCAGCACAACTATCTCCTTGCCCATTTCACCTCACCAGCTCCAGGAACTGCTTTGCCTTTTCTGATATTCTTATCTCCTTTATGTCCTCAAGGTTCTCCAGCTTCTCCTCGGGTATGACATCCCGCCTGCCCAGGCGGATTATGACCTTCAGCACCTCCTTTAGCTCCTCAACACTCGAGGACACCACCCGCGAGGCGGTCTCCAGCTCAAGGTCGCTGTGCAGATAGAGCGCTATTCCGCCTACTGCCCGCGAAGACGTGACCTTCAGGTAGTCCTGCAGTATCTCCTCAATTTCAAACTTCCTGAACACTATCTCGTGGGCGCGCTTCACCGGGATCACCGTCGGGTCTATGAACTTCTGTATGGCGTAGAGGAGGTCCTCCTCCTGGAGTATCTCCAGTGCCGCCTCAAGCTGCTCTCTGTCCGGGATGGGCTGTAGACCCGGGAATATGCTTGCATAGCGGCGCTCCCGGTAGGGTTTAATCAGCAGGAACTTGAAGATGTCCCATGCAAAGAGCGCCTTTGGTATCTTTATCAGCATCTCCTTGCGTATCTTCTGGCGGTAGTTTATGGCCTCGTCGAGACCTGCGATGAGGTTGCCCTTCTCATCCATTAGGCCAGCGGCCTTGAGCTCCTCCTCGAACTCCTGCATCAGCTCCCGCCGCTCCTCCATTATCCGCATGTCTAGGGCGAAGGTCTGCGACGCCTCGGCGGTGTAGAGCTGGGCGTCGAAGCGGCGTTTAATCTCCTCGTACCTGCGCAGCTTCTCCATGTCCACCCTGCGGGAGAGCAGGTACTCCAGAATCTCCTCCCGCTTGTATTTTAAAATCTTGGTGTAGCCTATGGCGAGAGCCTGGCGGTTGTAGCGCCCGCTCACCAGTATGGAGCGCTCGTGGTGGTAGCGCACGTGCTCTATGATTATCCTCCCATACTTGCTGCGCAGCACGCCCTCGTAGTCCAGCTTCTCACCCTTGCTCACCTCCACCTGCTCGCGCTTTGTAACCCACTTCCCGTTCTCCTTCGCCTTAAATGTTACAGTAGCCGACTTTATCTTGCCCTTCTTCTTCTCGCGCAGAATCTCCACCAGCTCGCGGTACGCCATGCGCTCGGTGGGGGTAAACTTAGAAATCTCCACTGTGAACTCGCCGCCGTAGGTGAGGTAGGGCAGGATCTCCAGGCGGTATATCCCCTGCTCATTGGGCTTTAGATAGGGGTCCACATCAGAGCCGCACTTGGGGCAGACGTACCTTCTCTTCTCCTCAATCCTCTTCATGGCCTCCTTGCCCTTGGCCTCTTTCCCGCACCTGCACACGAAGGAGACGAACTCCTCCAGGTGCCCCACGGCAATGTTGTGTGCAGCGATTGCGCTCTTGGTGCGCTCAAAGGTGCCCTTCTTAAACGCCGCATTTGTGCGGAAGAACATCTTGTGCCTTGCGACATCGCGCTGGTCCTCGACATCCTCACGGCGGTAGCTGCCCTTGCCGAAGGGTGTGCCGTGCCTGCTCAGTCCGAGGGCAAAGTAGGGCGAGTCGAAGCCCCGCTGCTCCATCTCGTCCTTGAGCAACTTGAGCTCCTCAAGGTTACTCTTAAGCGTCAGATAGAGCTCCTCAAAGTAGCGCTTCTCCTTCTTAAGCCTGCCCAGGTCTACCCTCAGCGTCGCTGAGATTTCATCCAGCACCTCTGTGGCGCGGTTCACCAGTGGGGTTGTGTCTCTCTCCTCCATTTTCACACTCCAAGAAAGAGGCGGCGTTTACAACTCTAACATGTGTTAATATATATGTAAAAGTACCACATATATAAAGTTATGCATCCCTGTAAAGAATATTGTAAATATGAGCATATTTAAAATTTTCTGATATGGCATCACCAGACTCTTGGCATCTGCCAAAAATTTTATAACCTCCAAGCCAGAATTATGGCTCGCCTTTTCGATGTTAGGCGTTACTTACCCTCTTACAAAAATTCCTCCCGCTGAGGTAAAGAGATGTGCGGCTTAGGTGGAATCTTCAACTGTGACGGCAAGAGAATCCCGGGCGATGATATAATAACCATGGCGAAGATGATGCGCGACCGTTACGACGGCCGTGGAGGAGGCTTCGCCGGCTATGGTATATACCCAAAGTACGCCGAGTACTACGCTCTGCACCTGTTCTTCCGCGATGAAGAGGCAAAGGAGGCTACCGAGGAGTACCTCAAGGATCGCGTTGCCATAATAAAGGACGAAGAGGTGCCGATGCGCAGCATCAAGGAGATACCCAAGGAGAACATCGTGTGGCGCTACTTTGTCGAGGTACCCCACAGGTTTAAGAGGGAGCACCTCACCCAGGATGACTATATAATAGATACCGTCTTTACGATTAACGATGAGATTGACGGCGCCTTTGTGGCGAGCAGCGGCAAGAACATGGGTGTATTTAAGGCCACGGGGATGCCCGACGACGTGGCCAGGATGTACAAGATAGAGAAGTACAAGGCCTACTGCTGGATAACCCACGGGCGCTTCCCTACAAATACCCCAGGATGGTGGGGTGGTGCGCATCCCTTCAACCTCCTGGACTGGAGTGTGGTACACAACGGCGAGATAAGCAGCTACGGCACAAACAAGCGGTACCTTGAGGCGCACGGCTACAAGTGCAGACTGCTCACAGACACAGAGGTAGTGGCCTACCTTCTGGATCTGCTGGTGCGAAAGCAGGGACTGAGCATTCGCAGCGCTGCCATAGCGCTTACCCCACCCTTCTGGAAGCACATCGATAAGATGCCAGAGCCCAAGCGGAGCATCTACACAGCGCTGCGCATGACCTATGCACCCGCAATGCTCAACGGTCCATTTGCAATAATCGTCGCAAACCGGAATACCATGGTTGGGCTGAACGACCGCATAAAGCTGCGCCCTCTCATAGCAGCGAAGAGCGGTGATTCTGTTTACATTGCCAGTGAGGAGGCGGCGATACGCGAAGTGCAGCCCGACTTAGAAAAGCTGTGGGCCCCCAGAGCGGGCAACCCTGTGATCGCCCGCCTGCATGATGATGTTGTAGAGGAGGTAATACACTAAATGGTGAGAAACTTCCCGCCCGACTTCATAGTCCGCGTTGATATGGACGCATGCATCAACTGCCTGCGCTGCGTGAGAGAGTGCCCCTTCGAGGTGCACGAGTACAACAAGGAAAAGAAGAAGTGGAAGCGCCACCATGATAAATGCGTCGCCTGCCTGCGCTGCGCTGCCATGTGCCCCACGCAGGCGATAAGCATAGAGCGCTCGCCAATGGAGTACTCCCCGCACCCCGTGTGGACAAATAAGGTGAGGAAGGACATCAAAACCCAGGCGGAGACGGGCAGCGTTATTCTCACAGCCATGGGCAACGAACTGCCCTATATGAGCTACTTTGATCACCTCGTGCTGGACGCATGCCAGGTTACGAATCCAAGCATTGACCCGCTGCGCGAGCCGATGGAGCTACGAACCTACATAGGAAGGAAGCCGGACAGGGTGGACCTTGAGGAGGACAACGGCGCAGAGCTCAAGACCCAGATTGCACCCAATCTGAAGCTTGAGACGCCCATAATGTTTGCCCACATGAGCTACGGCAGCATCAGCATTGAGGCACAGTTGAGCATGGCCCGCGCAGCCAAGGAGGTGGGCACCTACATGGGCACCGGCGAGGGCGGGATGCACCGCGACCTCTACCCCTACGCTGACCACATAATAACCCAGGTGGCCTCTGGAAGGTTTGCAGTGCACGAGGAGTACCTGAAGAGGGGCGCGGCAATAGAGATCAAGATAGGTCAGGGTGCAAAGCCGGGTATAGGCGGACACCTTCCCGGCACCAAGGTTAGTGCTGAGATTTCTCAAACAAGGATGATTCCCGAGGGGAGCGATGCGATATCGCCGGCACCCCATCACGACATATACAGCATAGAGGATTTATCGCGATTAATCTACGCCCTTAAGGAGGCAACCCGCTACAAGAAGCCTGTATTTGTGAAGATTGCAGCGGTGCACAACTCAGCGCCAATAGCAGTTGGCATAATCCGCGCTGGCGCGGATGCAGTTGTGCTGGACGGCTTCCGCGGCGGCACAGGGGCAGCCCCCCAGGTGCACCGCGACCACCACGGAATTCCATTAGAGGCTGCAATAGCAAGTGTTGACCAGCGCCTCAGGGAGGAGGGCATACGCCACTGGGGTAGCATAATAGCAAGCGGCGGCATAAGGTGCAGTGCAGACGTCGCAAAGGCGATAGCTCTCGGTGCGGATGCGGTTTACATAGGCACAGGTGCCCTGGTGGCGCTGGGATGTACAGTGTGCAAGAAGTGCTACACCGGCAAGTGCCCCTGGGGCATAGCAACACAGATTCCAGAGCTCAGAAAGCGCCTCAATCCGGATGAGGGCGCGCGCAGGGCTGCGAACCTTCTCAAGGCGTGGAGCCACGAGCTGAAGGAGATTCTCGGTGCCTTGGGGCTGAACTCCATAGAGAGCCTGCGGGGCAACCGCGACCGCCTGCGCGGCATTGGGTTGAGCGATGTTGACCTTGAGGTGCTGGATGTTAAACCTGCGGGGCGATAGCATGGCTGTGGCACTGGCGAGGATTTCAAAGGAAGGCGAGTTTGTGGTTATCGATGCCAAGGGTATGCACTACCGCGAGCTTAACGCGCTTATAGAGGAGGTTATAAACCGGGGGGCGAAGAAGCTTAAGCTCATAAATGTGAACGGGCAGAGGTTTATTGCAGACGGCCTGCGGGGCGACTACTACATAGAGATTCACGGCGTTGCCGGCGACGACCTTGGAGCCTTTGCAAATGGCCCCACGATAGTTGTCTACGGCGATGTGCAGGACGGCGCGGGCAACACCATGAATGCGGGCAGGATAATAGTGCACGGCGACGGCACCGACATAATAGGGCACAGCATGCGCGGAGGCAAGGTATTTGTCCGCGGGCATGTGGGCTACCGCGTGGGAATCCACATGAAGGAGTACATGGACCAGGTGCCGGTGCTTGTCATAGGCGGCACCGCTGGCGACTTCCTGGGAGAGTACATGGCGGGCGGTAGGATTATTATCCTCGGCTTAGAGAGACTTGAAACCTATCCTGAGATAGTGGGAGACTGGCTGGCTACCGGGATTCACGGCGGCGCAATTTATCTGCGCGATGCCATCGATGAGGATAAACTCGGCTACGGCGCAAAGTTTGAGGAGCTCACAGAGGAGGACCTCGCCTTTCTGCGCCGGGAGATAGGGGAGTTCTGCTCCTACTTCGGCGGCGATGTTGAGGAGATTATGAAGGTGAAGTTCACAAAGGTTGTGCCGCTCTCGCACCGTCCCTTCGCGGCGATGTATTCTGATTCTAAAGAGGCGGGGCATTAGGCAGGGCCCATCTTTATCTTCCCCGTCTCATCCCCAATTCTTTTTCTGAGATTCTGATGCATCAGTGCCAAATGCGAAAGTAATTTTTAGTCTGCCCAGGATGAAGCTTCTACTACAGCCTAATTATCATCTTCCCGTTTTCAATAAAAAGAGAAGCATATCCCGCGTTGAAAAATTCACCACTGAGGGAATGTGGCTTGAAGCAGGGCATATTAAGTAAACAGCACCAAGGTCCTTCCTATTCACTCCTAACATTTCGAAGTTTGTCACAGAGATTATTTATACCAGGATTTCTAGCGATAAAAGTAACATGGGGCTCAGCCTGCCCTGCGAGGAAAACTGAACCCCATGGCCCCAGCTAAGAGGCGTTACTCCTT
>NZ_JBPMGE010000041.1:0-19674 GCF_054014795.1 Candidatus Pyrohabitans sp.
TGTGCGAGAAGGCGGGTGTAGGCAGCGATGAAATCCTTGAGCTGGTGCTAGTCGGTAATACGGCGATGCACCACATCTACCTCAACATCTACCCGGAGTATCTGGGTGTATCGCCCTTTACGCCGGCACTGCACAGGAGCATAGACATAAAGGCGAGGGATTTGAGGATAAGGGCAGCGCCCGGTGCCAATGTTCACGTCCTACCTATAGAGGCTGGCTTTGTCGGCGCTGACAACATGGGCGTGATCGTCGCCCTGGAGCCCGAGAAGAAGGACGACATATGGCTCATCATAGACATAGGCACCAACGGCGAGATAGTGCTTGGGAATAAGCAAAAGCTGCTCTCCACCAGCTGCGCCACCGGTCCGGCGTTTGAGGGGGCACAGATTACCCACGGCATGCGGGCGGCGCCGGGAGCGATAGAGCGGGTGCGCATCGACGCAGAGACAAAGGAGCCCCGCTACAAGGTTATAGGTAGGGAGAAGTGGAGCGACGAGGTTAAGAGTGACGCCCGCGGAATATGCGGCTCGGGCATAATAGAAGCCGTGGCTGAGATGTTCAAGGCGGGTATAATAAAGAAGAGCGGCGTCTTCAACACCAGCCTAGAAACCCCGCGAATACGCCGCGGAGAGAACAACCAGCCGGAGTATGTGCTCGCCTGGGCGGAGGAGACAGCCATAGGAAAGGACATAACGGTTACACAGAGCGATGTGCGCGCTGTGCAGCTTGCAAAAGGCGCTCTCTACACCGGCTGCAAAACCCTGATGAAGCACTACGGCATTAGCAGCGTTGATAAGGTGGTGCTCGCCGGCGCCTTCGGGAGCTACATAGACAAGGAGGCAAGCATGGTCATAGGCATGTTCCCTGACTGCAACCTCGACAGGGTCGTCGCCGTGGGCAACGCCGCGGGTGATGGCGCGCGGGTGGCGCTGCTCAACCGCAGAAAGCGCGAGGAGGCAAACCTCGTGGCGAGGCGGATAAAGTACATAGAGCTTACGGTCGACAAGGACTTCCAGACGGAGTTTATGCAGGCGATGTACTTCCCGCACATGAAGGACAGGTTCCCGCACATCCAGCACATTCTGGACAGGATACCGGAGTAGGTGATTGGCGTGTTTAGTCTGAAGGGTAGGGTTGTGAGGATAGGCGATGTGAAGTTCGGTGGCAGGCGAGGGGAGAATCCGACGGTGCTGATAGGTACGATGTTCTACAATGGTCATAAGATACTCCACTCCCGGAGGAAGGGCGAGTTCGACCGCGCTCGCGCTGAGGAGCTGATAAACCGCCAGGAGGAGCTGAGCGATGCCACGGGCATGCCGGCGATGCTCGACATCGTCGCCAACTTCGGAGAGGAGGCGAAGCGCTACATAGACTTCGTGGCGGAGGTTACCGACATGCCCTTCTCCACCGACATCTGGACCGAGAAGCCCAAGGTGGAGGCTGCGCGCTACATCGCTGAGGTGGGCCTGCAGGAGCGCCACCTGTACAACAGCCTCGCTCCCTGGGCAAAGGACCCTGAGTATGAGGTGAGGGAGCTGAGCAAGCTGGGTTTGAAGAACGTCCTCGTCGTGGCCTTCAACACCCAGAACCCCACTCCGCGCGGCAGGGTGGAGCTGCTCAAGGATGTGCTCCTCCCCCGCGCCGAGAGGGCGGGCTTTAAAAATGTGCTGGTGGACACCTCCCTTATAAGCATTCCCTCAGCGCCCTTCTCCTTCCTGGCAAGCAGGCTGGTCAGGGAGGAGTTCGGCTTGCCTGTGGGCTGTGCGCCGTCGAACGGCACCGATTTGATTAAAAAAGAGGTGGAGGAGAGGTGGGGCAGGCTGGGCTTCGTGGGCATAGACAGCGCAGCCCACGCACTCGCCGCGCTGCTCTGGAACGACTTCCTACTTTATGGTCCAGTAGAGAGCGCCCCCTGGATCTTCCCTGCCATAGCCAACGTCAATGCGATGCTGGCAACGCTGCTCTACGAGGAAACCGGAGAGCTGCCAGCCAGCGAGAGTCATCCCATACACAGATTCTACCAGGACTTCGTGAATGAGCTAAAGGCTGGCGAAGCTTCGCCAGGGGAATAGGCACCGACTATGGAGTACATGGTTATACCTCCAGCCCTGAAGGCGTACTTCTATGCCATCGCCCTTATTTCCACCCTTGTCTTCGCGACAGGGGCTGCCCTCAAGCTAATGCTCATCTCCAGCGCCCGCGACACTGACGGGCTCTCCATTCCGAGGATTGCAAGGCTCAGCCTCACCTCCCTCTTCTCCCCCGACTGCCTGCTCGCGAGGCGGGTGTTTCCCAGGAGCAGGCTTCGCGGTGCTGTGCTGGTGCTCATCCTGTGGAGCTTTCTCATAATCATAGCCATCGGCGTGGTGAGCTATGCCTCCCGCCTGCTCGGAGTCCCGCTCCGCTCCACCTACCACCTCCTCAGCCTCTTCGCCGACGTCGCAGGTTTTCTCCTCCTCCTGGGCGTGCTCTACGCGGCGGGAAGGCGATACCTGTTCGCAAGGCGGGAGGTGTACTCCATGCCCGAGGACGGCATCTTCCTCACTCTCTTCCTCCTCATCCTGCTCTCGGGTTTTGCTGTAGAGGGCGCGAGGCTGGCCATAACCTCTGCCAGTGACGCCTACTCCCCCTTTGGAAGCCTTGTGGCAGGGCTGCTCTCCTCGGCGCCCCTCGAGACTCAGGGCAGGGTGTTTATCTACGCCAAGCTGGTGCACTTCTCCTCGAGCTTCGCCCTCCTCGCCTACCTGCCCTTCTCAAAGGCGATGCACATGCTCGCGGCGCAGCTAACCACGCGCTTTGCCAGGGAGAAGGAGAGGATATACTATTAGGCAGCGCTACTCATCCAGCAGCTCCTGCCGGTGCGCACGGAACTCTGCATCGAGCACCCTCACCATAGCCCGCGCCTTCTTCCTGCCTATCCCCGGCACCTTCACAAGCTCACCCTCCCTGGCAGCAAAAACCCTGCGCGGCGTGCGGAAGTGCTCAAGCAGGCGCTCCGCAAGCTCTGAGCCTATGCTTGGCAGACCGCTCACCAGGAAGAGCTGCTTTTCCGGCATACCCATCATCCTGGGCTTGGGGCGTATCCTGGGTTTTGAACGCCTCTCCTCCTGTTCCCTCTTTGCGAGGGTGAGAATGGCCTCTGCGATGGAGCTCTCGTCCCTGCCCTGGAGCACAGTTACGCCCATATCCAGGCTGAGCGAGAAAAGACTGCCCCATATCGCAGAGGAGCTGTTGAAGTGCTCTTCCTCAAGGTACCCCTCCACCAGTATCACCGGCTTCTCGTAGGCCTCTCTCAGCCTGCTCGCCTGGTCGAACAGCCTGCCCGAGAAGAGAGAGGAGATGTAGTCCCGGGCTGCTTTGCGCTCTATGCCCACGCGCTCGCTCACCACATAATCGGCAACGCTGAGGCTGCGAAGCTTCACCTCAGCGCCCATTTCCCGGAGCAGTGCAGGTACCGGGGAGGCCTGCTCACGGATATCCACAACCACCTCAACCATTTTCTCCCTCCAGTATGTACGCCGTAGGCGCGACCACGCTGATGTATGTGTAGACCACAGCCTGAATCAATCGCCCCGCCAGGAACAGCCCAGCACCCGCGGCAAAGGCCCTGCCCTCAAACTGCGTAGCCATGCCTATCAGCATTGTTATGAATATAAGGAGCATAAAGAAGAGGTTCAGCGCCACAACCTCGCGGCTTCGCCTTATCCCCAGAGATGCGCTCCTCTCCATCGCTGTCAGAAAGCCCCGGCCCTCTATCACCGTCACGGGCACCGCAAAGAAGAAGAGCAGCGCAAAGGCGATGACGCCAATGAGGGATATAACCAGGGTTAAAAGCGCAAAGAGGGGTGAGCGGGTGTACATTAACCCGGCCAGACTCAGGGAACTTATAAGGAATATGATGCCCACCAGGAGAAGGGCAGCAGCGCCTATGAGCAGCAGGCTGCGCCACCTGGAGAGCGCCTGCCTCAGCGCAAGGGTGAGGGAAACCCCTCCCTGCCTGTGCTGCGCCGCCAGTGAGGCGTACATGCCGTAGGTGAGCATATCCACGGCGAGAACCGCCGGAAGGGCCGCCGCCAGAGGCAGAAGGAGCCTCTCAAGCCCGGTCACTGCGCCCCGCTGAAGCATGAGCATAACCTCATAGAGCACCCTGCTGAGGTAGAGCAGAAAGGCGGTGTAGATGAAGGTGGTCACTATCCTGGGCAGGAAGAGCCTGGGCTCTGCGCTGAGGAGTGCAAACGCCTCGCGAAGCACTCGCAACACATTCACACTAATGCCTCCTGTGTCTTGTTTTAACTGCCATGCCACGCTCAAATTCCAGCATCTCCCCGGCGCTCAGCATCGCCGTGCCGGTGGCGAGGAGCTCATCATCCTCATCTACCACCACCACCTCCTGATGGGCTCTAATCTCCGGGTCGCAATCCACGACGAACTTTGCAAAGACACTCTTGCCCTCCTTTACAAAGGAGCTCACCTCCCCGGCCACCACCACACGGCATCGCGGGTATTGCAGGCGGAGCAGGCGCTCACCCCCGGCGATCGTCGGAACCACCATGCCGTCACTGGCGCGCAGGGTTGCCACAAGCTGACCATCGACAAAGGCACGCCTTATCCTGCCGGTGCGTCTGGAGTACTCTGCCCTCGCACCCGCAAAGAGCACCTCGCCCGCACCCCTGCCGAGCTGATAATCCGCAAGGGCGCGCAGCTTCAGCTCCTCTCCGCCAGCAACGCGAAATTGAGAAAGGTCCTCAAAGCCTTCGCCCCCTAGGCCCAGAAATTCAAGGCTCCGGTGCCAGTGCACCTGTGTGAAGCGCCGGAGGTACCCGGATATAATGCGCCGCATAAAGGCAAGCTGGTCGGCGTCGAGGGTGCCGACGCCCTCATGCTGGGTTAAGGGGTATGTCTCCTCAACCTCCAGGGGGATTACCCCGAACACCGGCGAGGCTATGCAGATGTGGTATCGCTCACTGCTCGCCAGGCGATAGGTGCGCGAGTAGGGCCTTGTGCCCTCTGGCAGGAGCACAAGCTCCTTGCCAAGGCGCTCAATCCAGGAGAGCCTCTCAATGTGCCTGGCCACAGCAGGACGCGAGAGCGACTCCATGCCTGTGTAGAAGAAGGCTGAGCGCTTTGTTACAGGCTCCAGGCGTTCAAGCTGGGGCGAGTAATCCCTGAGGATGCGAAGCGCCTCGAGCAGCGAGGGATGCGCCCTGGCGCGCTGCTCAGCAAGCTCCCACAGTGAGCCTTCGTATATCGCCTGCTTCACCTTCTTTATCTCCTCAAGGCAGGCAATCAGATTGTGCTTTGCAAGAAGGCGCTCACCTTCCTCTGCTTCTAGGCTCCTGAACTCCCTGGCGTCGTAGGCGCTGCACACCTCGCAGGAGCAGGGCAGCTCGCGAAGCTCTCCAACCCTGTAGGTACCCCTTGCAGTGATGTAGCGCCCATCCCTGGCGTAGAGAGCATATGCCGCACTGTCGAAGAGGTCGCATCCCAGAAGGGAGGCGAGGGCAAAGACCATGGGATGACCCGCGCCGAAGAGGTGCACAGGCTTCGCGTGACCCAGCTTACGCTTCGCATGCAGTATCACCCGCGCAAGCTCTGCGAAGCGGTAATCCTCCATCAGGGGCACCACTCCCCCTATTGCATGTACATCGAAGGCGAGCTTTGCCACTTCTGAAGCTGCGCGCTCCCTCAGCTCCGCGTGGGTTGAGCCCTGTACAGTGCCTGCAAGGAGCATCTTCCTGTCCAGCCTGGAGGCCTCCCCTGCCCTGCGGAGGGTCTCCTCAAGCTCCTGCTTAGCACGTTCATAGGGTACATCAGGAGGTGTGGGGATGTCGAGAATCACGCCAATGTCAACACCTATCTCATCCTGAAAGTGCACTATCTCGCGAGGTGAAACCTCCACGCTACCGTACTGGTAGAGCTGGAAGGAGCCAGAGTCGGTCATCACCACACCCTCAAAGTCCAGAAGCGCATGAATCCCCTGCTCCAGAGCACGTTGCCTGAGCACCGGGTCGCGGTAGATTATGTAGGAGTTGGTGATTATGCCATCAAAACCAAGCCTTGCTATCTCCTCTATCCCGAGAACCTGTTGCTTGGGGTTTATCACAGGGAAGAGGTAAGGCGTCTCCAGCTTTTTGCCATGCACATTGAATACGCCCGCCCTTCCTGCACCATCTTTATGCCTTATCTCGAACATACCTCTGCCTCTGCCTTTGAGGATAAATAAATATTGTTAAAGAGTATTTTCTCCGGCACTTACCATAATTTAACATCAATTTTCTTATGTCTTATTTCTCCATTATAATTCAGCATCAATAGCATATCAACCATGATCATCCAAGAAAGGAAAGTTGGAGACTATACGCACTTACGTCACACTGCCTAAAAAACTTTATGAGGCTATGAACATAGAAAAGATCACAGAGGAAAGTGTGAAAATCCCAATACGGTGAGTAAGGCATTAGAAACGAGCCACTGAAAAACTATGTTTATTAACAAAATAAATCACTTATTAATAAATTCACCATTGTTGTTTATATAAATAAAATCTAATTTAATATTTTTATCGATGATTCCTTGCTCAATTAGATATTTTTTGCCTTTTTTACATTCTTTCCAAAATCTTTTATCATTTGTATAGAAAGTAAACGGGTTGATATTCTTAATATTGGAGAGAATGTCTACTAGAATCAATCTATCAAAATCGTCCTTAAATTTTATATCAAGCAATGCTTTATAGCATTTTATCCCAAATGCATAATTTTCCCCATAAGATACTATTCTCCAGTTACGTTTCAATTTGTCCATTTTCTTGTCCAAATCATTTAAAAACGCAATAGGAAGTTCGTGAATGAAATCTTCTAATCTAAGCGAATGAACATTAGATTTGTAGTCTTTATCAATCCCTTTATAAATTAAATCAAAAAAATCTCGATATTCGGGATATTGTGACTTCAATTTTTTGTTTGTTTTTAATAAATTTTCATTAAATTCAGGGGAATGCACATCTTTAATTTTAGTTAGATTTGGAATAAACCTCCAAAAGTAATAAGATGCCCTTAAAATCTTTTCTCCACAGACTTTTTTAATTTCGTCATAAGATTTTTTAGAGACAATAAGAGTATCATCTAAATTTTCATCTATTAGATTGTTTATGCTATTGTGTAACCTACTCCCTTCTATTAAAGCAAATAATAACAAATTTGTATCGAGTGAAAAGTACATTATTATATTTCTAAAGATTTGATTAAACGATTATCAATTTCAACTGGATATTTTGGTTCTATATATTGTGACAAATTAATTATGTCGTAATAAATATCGTCTATCGTTAACTTGCCTTCTTTCAAAGCTAATATTCTCAGAAGCTCCATAGAAATAGAATTTATTAATAAAGCGGATTCAGGAGTAAATTTATCTAAAAGCAATAATTTGTCTATTAATTTCTCTAATATATACAGCAATTGGGAAATAACAAAGGAATCATATCCATTTATAGAAAAAGATTTTTCTTCTAATTTAACCCTCATACCATGTATTTTTATACTAGATTCTCTCAGCGCTTTCTTTATAATTACTAATTGTTCTCTTTGGTTGAGTCTTTGAAAATTGGTGGCAAATTTCTCAAATGTTTTCCCTATTTTTTTTTCTTTTGAAAAATTTTCCTCTAATTCCTTGCCAATTCTTTCAATATCTACAAATTCGTTGTGTTTAAAAGAAACCAAATCAATCATTGTTTTAAGGAAAATCTCCTTCTCACGTTCTGACAATTTAAATAGATTTTCCATTCCTCTTAAATAACTTTCTTTTCTCCACTTCTTTAAATAATTTCGAGCAGAAACAATTGGTCGATGTGAATATAATATAATTTCATAAATATCTTCTATTGATCCTCTCAGAAATTCATTTAAGTTATGGTTAATTTCAATAGAATATTCTTCTTCATTATGGAAAAGGTTAGACATTTTTTGCCTCCATTCAGCTATTAGTACATTTAATCTTTATAAAACTTTTCACTTAAGCAACCCCAAGTTTTAGAAACTAATAAACTTGTTACTAATTTTTATATTACTAAATTAAAAATTAGGTGATCAGATGGGCTTCACACTTAAACCCGCGGAGGGTATGAATTTTATTGACCGTGAAGAGCTGCTCAATGAAATCCTGTCCGAGCTAAAGAACATGCAATCTACCACAGGCTTCGCCATCTACGGCAGCCGAAGGGTTGGAAAAACCTCACTTCTCAAAGAGGTTCAGAGGCGGCTCAGCGGCGAGAGGAACATAGCTGTAGTGTACTTTTCTGTGTGGGACCTGGTGGAATTCACTCTGGAGGAGTTCTGCAGGCGTCTAAGCACTGAGGTCATAAACACCTACCGCTCGGAGCTGGGCATAAAGTTCAAAGCCGCAGAGCTGCTGAGAACCCCGCTATCGGTACTCAGAAAAATTTCGGAGCTCAGGGTTGTATATGAAGATATTGAGTTCCTGGTTTCCTTCAGGGGCGCAGACACCAACGAGCTCGTGGAGAGAACCTTGAACCTGCCAGAAAAACTAGCAGAAGAAACAGGCACGAAATGCGTACTACTGATAGACGAGTTTCCCTCAGTGATTGACCTCAAGGCAGGTGAGGCAAGGGTGGGTGAGGGGATAATCAGAAAAATAAGAACCCTTTCCGAAGGGTGGCACAGAACGGTACTGTGCATCTCTGGTTCGATAAGGAGCACAATGGCGCTCGTTGTGCTCTCATCAGCCTCCCCCTTCTACAGGCAGTTTGTGGTGAGGGAGATAGGTCCTCTAGAGGAGGAGCATCTTGTTCATTTCCTGCGCAGAAATCTGAGGATAGATGGTGAGGCTGCGAGGGAGATTTGCAGATTCTCAGGGGGGATTCCCTTCTATGTCCAGTTTATGGGCAAAATGCTTGAAAGAAAGCGAGGGAGAATAAGGGTGGGCGATGTTGCGAGGGTTGAGGAGGAGTTTCTTACGGAGGAGGGCAACCTGCTCTTCACTGAGGAGTTTGAGAGGCTCAGCGCCAGGGAAAGGCTGGTACTCATGGCACTTGCCCAGGGCAGGTGCAGCCCATCGAGCATCGCAGAGGAGGTGGGCGACAGGGTGTCAAATGTGAATGTTTTCCTGAAATACCTGGAGGATAAGGGATATGTGCACAAACGGGGGAGAGGGAGGTACCACATCGAAGACCCTGTTTTCGAGGAGTGGTTGAGGCGCAGGTTTGCCTGACTTCCACAAACTTTATTTGAACTGGTTGCAAAAGAAGATGGGAAAGATGCTCAGGGGAAAGGTTGCGGTGGTCACAGGTGCAGGAAGAGGGATAGGCAGGGCCACGGCCAGGCTCCTTGCCAGAGAAGGGGCGAGGGTTGTTCTCGCCTCGCGCACAAGAGGTGAGCTTGAGCGCGTGGCTGAGGAGGTGAGAAGGGAGGGCGGCGAGGCGCTGGCTGTGCCTGCAGATGTGCGCAATTTCTCCTCGGTTAAGGCCATGTTTTCAGCCGCCGGGCAGGTGGACATTCTGATAAACAATGCCGGCGTGGCGGTGCGAAAGCGGCTCGTGGATACAGAAGAGGAGGAGTTCGACAGCATCATGGCTACCAATGTTAAGGGCGTCTTCCTGTGCTGCCGCGAGGCGCTGCGCAGCGGCATGCTGGAGAGGGGCGGGATCATAGTGAATGTCTCCTCAGGCGCAGGCAAGATGGGCTTTCCGGAGCTTAGTGCCTACTGCGCCAGCAAGTTTGCTGTGCTCGGCCTGACAGAAGCCCTGGCATATGAGGTCTCGTCGAAGGTCAGGGTGTATGCCGTCTGCCCCGGGGGTACTGATACGAGGATGTACCGCTCCCTCTACCCTGAGGACGACTTCTCAAAGCTGCGCTCTCCAGAGGAAGTTGCCTCTGCAATAGTGGCCCTGTGCAGGGGTGAGGTAGAGCTCGGCTATGGCGAATGTCTTGAAATTTAGTGAGGTGATGAGATGAGTAAGGTGACTGTGGTTATAGGAAGTAAGTCTGACAGCGAACTCGCAGAAAAGGCTGAGGCTGTGCTGAAGGAGTTCGGCGTGGCATGCGAGGTGATTGTTGCGAGCGCCCACCGCACACCAGAGAAGGTTAAGGCTCTCGCAGAGCGCAATGACTGCGATGTTTTCATAGCCATCGCAGGCCTGAGTGCCGCTCTCCCGGGGGTGATAGCGAGCCACACAGTTAAGCCTGTGATAGGCGTGCCCAGGGAGGTGAAGCTCCTTGGTATGGATGCTCTGCTCGCAATTGCCCAGCTGCCCCCCGGCGTACCTGTTGCCACTGTTGGCATAGACAACGCCAAAAATGCGGCGCTTCTAGCAGTAGAAATCCTCGCCCTGAAGGATTCTGAGCTCAGAGCCAGACTCGAGGAGTACAGGGAGAAGATGAGGAGCGCCTGAACAACTCATGAACCTGCTCCACATCAACCCAGAGGCGAGGCACGGCGATGTGCTCGCAGTGATAGAGGTGCCCCGGGGCGCAAAGGCAAAGTACGAGTACGATTCTGAGCTCGGCCTGATAAAACTCGCCCGCATAAGCTTCACCTCTTTCGCATCGCCAGCAAACTACGGTTTTGTCCCCCGCACCTGGTGCGAGGACTCCTCACCCCTGGATATTCTGGTGCTGTGTCAGGAGGCACTTTATCCCGGCACAGTGGTTGAGGTGCGCATCCTGGGGATGCTCCAGGTTAAGGTGCAGCGCAAACAGGACCCGAAGCTGCTCGGTGTGGCGGCGAGGGACCCGCAGTTTGAGCACCTCACAAAACTTGAGGATGTGCCTGAGCATTTTCTTCAGGAGGTGGCGCACTTCTTTGCCAGCTACCGGGAGCTTGAGGGCAGAGAGATAGTGGTGGGAAGCTGGCAGCAGCGCGAGAGGGCAATGGAAGAGCTTGAAAAGGCGAGGGCGAGATACGAAGCGCAGTTTCCCTAGGAGGGACAGGAGTCGCAGCTCTCCCTGCCCTCACAGAAGATGCTGGCCCTGCGCAGAAGCGAGCCGTGCTTCTCAAGGCAGCGCACTATAGACTCGGCAGAGACGGGATTCTTAATAAAAAGGACATGGTGCTTCTTCGCCGCGCGCATCGCCAGCTCGCGGTCATGGGTTACAATTATGCAGTGCAGCTTTGCGAGGAGGTGGAGTATCTCATCGTCACTCATATGGGTATCCACATCCCCCACATGAAGCACCCGGGTACCGTGGTTGAGCTTCTTTACGCGCTTCGGGATGTTTGCATCAAGGAGGATATCAATTACTATCCGACCACCTCCATCCCGGGCATGCCGCCACCGCTTTGCGAAGAGGGGTATCCCGCAAAAATTCTGAGCTCTCCCGCCTCTGCTTTATTCTGAGCTTTCTGAAGCCATAGCATGCAAGCGCATGGGCAAGCTCCTGCAGGTCTTCACCTGAGAAGGCGGGGGGTGCAAGTGTGACTGCAACCTGACAGCTCACCTCCGAGGAAGACAGAACCTCAAGGGACTGGAAAACCCTGTGTATCGCCTCCTGGTTCCGGGTTACACGGGTATACCTCTCGGTATCCAGGGGCGCCTTCACCTCCATCTCCACCACATCGGCTATTCCCTCCTTCAACGCCCTCTCGAGCGCATCCGGATAGTAACCGGTGGTGTGGAGCTTTATATCAAATCCGCGCTCCTTAAGCTGAGATGCAAGCTCCAGTGCCGCCGGCTGCATAAGGGGTTCACACCCCGCGATGCTCACAGCATCTATCAGCACCCTTCCCTCCTCGAAGATTTCCAGAAGCTCCCGCGTCTCAACCTTCCTTGCGCAGGCATCCCGCGCCGTGCAGGAGGAGCAGCTGAGGGGGCACCCGTGAGCATACACCACAGAGCAGGGCTTCAGGGGATACTCTATGGTTGAGAGGTGTTCTATGCGCGAGATTACAAGCTTCATCTCAATCCAGCCTCCCCAGGGTAGAGCCGCAGAAGGTGCAGTTATCGCGGGCAGGCACCACGCCTCCGCACTTCCTGCAGTAGCTGCTCTCGGGGGCATAGCTCCAGAAGCGCAGTTTTGTCCTGGTGGCAATCCTGCGGGAAAGCTCCGCCAGCGCCGTGGCCTCTGGCTGGACTTCGCTCAGAAGTATCCGCGAAATTGCGCCTCCCCTGCAAAGCGGGTGAAACTCGCCCTCTATGCTCAGCCGCCTGTTGAGCGGTACATCCGCATCCACCCTTACCTGCGAGGCGTGGGTGTAGTAAACACTGCCATCCCGCCTGCTGCCGCGGGCAACAAGCTTGTCTGCAAATAAGCCGTGGTCAAGCTTCGCAAGCCGCATGGCAGGGTTCTCATCCTCTGCCTGCGTAAGCACAAAGCTCAGGCCACTCTCCCTGCTGAACTGCTCAACTAGATTGTGCATATACTTCACAACCCGCAGGCCGAGTTTGGTGGCATCGTCCTCGTGAAGCTCCCTGCCAAGGAAGGCAGAAAGCATCTCATTCAGCCCCACGTAGCCTATGCCGAGCTGTATTCTGGCGCCAGAGTAGTTTTCCGAAAGGAAGGGCATTCCAGAAATCATGCGACGCTCTGTCATCTCCTTCTTCACCAGAAGCACATCGCGGGCGAGATTCATCCTCTCTTCCAGAAGCCCAAAGAGCTTTTTCTCACTGCCGTCGCTGAGGTAGGTTATCCTTGGAAGGTTGAGGGTGACCACCTGCATCATGCCGGCGCATAGCCAGTTGGCTGCCTCCTCATCCGGGAATGTGTAGTTCGCTATCTGGAGCCCATCTTCCGGCGGAGCAACAAAGCAGTGATTCGCCCCTCTGGCAGAGGCGAGGTGAGCAGCCTGGAGGTAGGCATCGTAACCTTCCCTGCCCTCATACTCATCACGCAGCTTGAAGTATACCTTGGGGTAGAGGAATGGCTTCGCCAGATAATCTCCCGCTGCAAAGGCTTCCGCCATAGCCACTGCAAGGGCTCGTGCCTCCTCCTCAAAGTCTGCATAGGTTGTTCCCTCTTCTACAACGCCTCCGGGGAGCACCGCAGGTTGTGAAGCGAGAAACTCGGGAATGCCGTACTCAACGCCCATCTCGTAGGAGTGCTCCCCAGCGCCCAGCTGAGAAACCTCATAAAGCAGGAGATTCGCAGTATGCGCGATCTCTGCGCTGCCCATGCCGCTTACGTAGGGAGCAAGCCACACATTTATGTGGTCCAGGCACTGAGAGGTTGAGAAACTTCCCTCCCCCAAACGGAGCACCTTTATGGCTGTGAGCACAGCCTCTGTAGCGCTATCCGCAGGCGGGGAGGTGCAGCTCCCGCCCTTAACGCCGCCGAGGAGGTAGTTGCGAAGGTCATGGGCAAAGGCACTCGCTTTGGTTGCAAAGGCCTCTAAAGCATGGATGTGAAATCCGCCCCTCATGTGAGCGTCGGCAAGGGTTAGAGGAAGCACCTTCAGAAGGGTAAACTCCCTGAGCACATTGGCTGCCATGGCGCGGTGCACCGCCTCAGGAGTCCTCGCCTCACCCTCTACCAGCCTTGAGGCGTCGTAGACGGGCATTCCGAGGCGGGTGTAGTTGGCCCTTGCCTCCTCAAAACCGTGCTCAAGGAGCTTTACATTCACCACCTCGCGTATCAGCGGGGCTGAGATAAAGTCCAGCTTCAGCCTTCTGAGCTCCGCCTCCGCCTCCCTAGCTATGTTCTCGGCGATCTCCCTGGGGAGAGAGGTCTCACGTATAAGCGAAGCGACTATCTTCTTCCTGTCGAAGGCCTCGATGGTGTTGCGGGAGGTGCGGACATACATGCTGTGGAAGCGCTTGTACCTCTCCGCTGCCTCGGGATTCTTTGCGTAGAGCACGCGAAGCGTCTCCTGCTGAATCTCTCTGGTGGATACGCCGTCTTTTATTCGCTTTGAGACCTCCTGCGCCACCTCTATTGCTGTCCAGAAGTCTATACCCGCATCAACGCAGTCGTTTGTAACCATGTTCGGGTCAAAGGCCTCGGTCTCGCCCGAAGCCTTCACAACACGAATTCGAGTAGCTGTCACGCCCATACCCGCACCCTTATTTGGATTCCTAATTACCGGGGATTCAGTGATTAATAGATAGGTGTGCTGCAGAGCATATAAATGTTTCGAAAGGGTTTTCTTAACCATAAGGCAAAAGATATTTATATGTGCTAACCCAATAGCTATGACCACATGCCCCGTTTACCGTGTGGTTAGAATTGCAAACTGGTGTTGGCAATGGATGAGACAGACAGGAAAATCCTGGAAATGCTGATGAAGAACTCCAGGACATCTTATAAGGAGATTTCCAAAAAGACCAAAATTTCGGATGTTGCTGTGCACAAACGCATAAAAAAACTGGAAAAAAGTGCAATAAAAGCTTTTACTGTACTCATTAGACAGGAAAGTATGGGAAAGGGGATTACCTGTATAGTGAGCATAAGGTGCAGTATCTCAGACAGCGCCGCAATAGCAAAGGCGATTGCTGAGATAGGCGATGTAACTGAAGTTTACACCACCCTGGGTGAGTACGACATCGTGGCGAAGGTACGCACAGAGAGCATAGAAAGCCTGAAGGAGATAGTGGAAAAGAGGATATCCAGAATCCCGGGAATAAACGAGGTGCGTGCCAGCGTGGTCTTTGAATGCCTCAAGGAGAATGTGAGCCTTGTGATGTGAGCACACCCTCTCCTTGCTGGGGATACTTCCTTACCTTTATTTTCATCCGCTTCTTAGGGACATTGACAACCTTCTTGAGCTCCACGGTGACATCTTCACTGAGCTTGAATTCGTGCATTGGTACCTCTGGAAGCCTGCCGTTGATTTCATAGATGTAGTATCCATCTTCCCCGTCTATGCTCACAACAAAGCCCCGCTCGCCAACGCGTTCCACCTTCACATTTGCCACCTGTCTCAGGGCGTCGAGCACATTGGTACCGGCAGGCACCTCAACGCTTACCTCCTCTGCAAAGTACTCCAGAAGCTCATAGATCTTCTCCGGCTTGGCATGGAAAACCTGTGTCCTGCCAAAGGTTCTGCGCTCCACCAAGCCTTTCTCCTCCAAGAGGGAGCAGTGTTTACTCGCCTGGGGCACAGAAATACCCATTTCGCGGGCTATGCCGGAGATGTGCATCTCCCTCTTCAGGAGGAGTCTGAGTATATCCCTCCTGGTTTTGCTCTTCAGCACCCCGAAGACATCCCTTATTGTTGCCATTTTGGTTAACATATGGAAATAGAATCGTCAGGTATATAAGCCTTTGGGTGGAGGTTGGAGGCATGGATGCGGAGCTGGCAGAAGGCCGGGAAGAGATTCATGCGGCGATGCGCAGAAGTGCAGCTGCTGTGTTTGAGCTGGGCAGGGAATTTGTGGAGCGCGCCCTCAAAGCAAAAGAACAGAGCAGTGCCCTTGCGGCGGCGCTCTATCAGCTTGCCGGCGAGAGCTATCTCGTGGTTCATGTGAATATTCGCGGCGCAGGTGAGATGGCAATGCTCACGGCGACACTGGCTGTAGACTGCTACAGGGAGGCAGCCCGTCTCTATGAGGCATGCGGCGAGGTTGAGCATGCGGCAGGGGCTTATCGTGAGCTGGCAGGCTGCCTCCACCTGCAGAAGCTCTGCATGATAAACCGCAGAAATGTTGCAGTTGTGACAGAGCACCTTTACCAAGAAATTCAGTACTGTGAGGAGAAGCTCAGGCAGCTTGCTCCAGTCATGGGAGAGCCTCACCACAGGTGACCAAAAGATTTATATATGATTATATGAGCATGTGCTCATATGGACAAGGATTACCTCTGCGAAGTTGAGTATGCGGATAAGGAGGCTATCGAGGAAGTAAAGTCCAGAATGCTGAGCCCGGAGCTTATTCTGAAGGTGGCTGATATCTTCAAAATTCTGGGCGACCCCACCAGGATGAAAATCCTGTATGCACTTTCCCTGAGAGAGCTCTGCGTGTGCGACCTTTCGGCGCTCCTTGGAATGAGTCAATCTGCAATTTCCCACCAGCTGAGAATACTGAGAAGCTCAAATCTGGTGAAATTCAGAAGGGAGGGCAAGGCGGTCTACTATTCCCTTGCGGATGAGCACATAATAAAGCTGATTGAGATGGGTGTTGAGCATGCGAGAGAACCATGAAGGACACGGGGATAGCTGCTCTTTCTGTGCCACCGGCGAAATACTAGACGAGAGGTCCCTAGAAGAGCACAGGAAGATAATACTGGCAGGAGGCCTGCTCCTCGCCCTGGGTCTATACATAGAGTTTTTCACCGAGCAGCAATTGCTCGCCCAGATCCTCTTCCTGGGCGTTGTCGTGGTCTCGGGCCGTGAGATAGTAGAGAAGGGTATCCGCTCGGCGCTTAGGGGCAGGCTGAACATCAACTTCCTGATAAGCATCGCAGCGGCAGGGGCCTTCCTCATAGGCCATGGAGAAGAGGGTGCCGCCGTGGTATACCTGTTCTTCATCGCCGAATTTCTGGAAGAGTACGCCGCAGACAGGGCGAGGCGCTCTGTAGCCTCGCTGATGCAGCTCGCCCCCGAAACGGCGACAGTTAAGCGGAACGGCAGAGAGGTGACCCTCCATGTGCATGAGGTGGAGGTGGGAGATGTTGTTGTGATCAGGCCGGGAGACAGGATACCTCTCGATGGTGTGGTGATAGCGGGCAGCTCCTCTGTGAACCAGGCGCCTATCACAGGGGAGAGCATGCCTGTTTTAAAGGTGGAGGGCGATGAGGTCTTCGCCGGAACAATAAACGAGGAGGGCTATCTGGAGATAAGGGTAACCAGGAAATCCGAGGAGAGCACCCTGTCCAAGATTGTAAAGCTGGTGGAAGAAGCCCAGCGGGAGAAATCAAAGACTGAGGTTTTCATAGACAGGTTCGCAAGATACTACACGCCGGCGGTCATAACCCTGGCATTGCTCGTAATCACCGTCCCGCCTCTCGCATTTGGTCTGCCCTTTGAAGAGTGGTTCTACCGCGGGCTTGTGCTGCTTGTAATCTCGTGCCCCTGTGCCCTTGCAATCTCAACGCCCGTATCCATGGTTTCGGGGATAACTTCTGCTGCCAGGAACGGGGTTCTGATTAAAGGTGGCAGCTACATTGAGGAGATGAGGCAGGCTCGCGTTGTGGTCTTTGACAAAACGGGCACCCTCACAGAGGGCAAACCCGAGGTCACAGATGTTATCCCCCTGAACAGATACTCTGAGGAGGAGCTTCTGCGGATAGCTGCATCCCTAGAAGTAAAATCCAGGCACCCTGTTGCAGAGGCGATAGTCAGAAGCGCCGAGGAGAGAGGGATAAAGCTGGCAGAGGTTTCCAGATTCAGGTCAATTGCGGGAAGGGGATTGAGGGGTGAGATCGACGGCAGAGCCTTCTTTGTCGGAAGCAGGAAGTTCTTCAGGGAAACCAAGATAGAGTTTCCTGAAGGGCCCCTGGAGGAGCTGGAGAACCAGGGGAAAACAGCAGTGCTGGTCGGGAATGAGAGTCATGTGGTGGGTGTAATTGCCCTTATGGATAGAATCAGAGACGCCTCGTACAGCACAGTGCAGGAGCTGAAGAGGAGAGGCATCAGGACAGTGATGCTCACCGGAGATAATGAGAGAGCGGCGAGGGCGATTGCGGAGAGGCTCGCCATAGATGAGTACTATGCAGAGCTGCTGCCGGAGGATAAGGTGAGGGCGGTGGAGGAGCTGCTGGAGAGGTATGAGCACGTGGTCATGGTCGGCGACGGTGTTAACGACGCCCCCGCCCTGGCAAAGGCCCATGTGGGCATCGCCATGGGCGCCATAGGCTCTGATATAGCAATTGAAACCGCCGACATAGCGCTGATGCACGACGACATATCAAAGGTTATCTATCTGATAGAGCTGAGCAAGAAGACCATGAGTATTGTAAAGCAGAACGTAGCCGCCTCCATCCTGATAAAGGGCTCCTTTGCACTGCTCACCTTCCCGGGATATGTAACCCTCTGGCTGGCTGTGGCTGTGGGCGATATGGGCCTGAGCCTGGCGGTTATACTGAATGCGCTGAGGATAGGCAGGGAACGTTAATATTGCAGAGAATGCTATATTATACATGAATCGGAGGCATGCTATGGAATTCTACAAGTACCACGGCGCAGGTAACGATTTTGTTCTGGTGGAGAACTTGGACGGGGAGATAGAAGAAGAGGCAAAGCCGGAGCTTGCTCGCAGGCTGTGCCACCGCCGCTTCGGCGTGGGCGGCGATGGGCTGCTGCTTGTGGAGAGCTCTGATATGGCGGATGCGCGCTTCAGGTACTTCAACAGCGATGGCAGCGAGGCCGAGATGTGCGGCAATGGCATGCGCTGCTTTGCAAAGCATCTGTACGATTTCGGGATAGTTAAGGGAGAGAGGATGCGCATCGCCACGAAGGCGGGGGTGCTCAACGTGGAGGTATACCCCAGCGACGGAAGGGTGCGAGAGGTGCGCGTTGAGATGGGCTCGCCGCGATTTTTGAGAAAAGAGATACCTGCGCTGGGGGAAGGGAGGTTTATAAGGCAGAGGCTTAGCATCGCGGGAGAGGAGCTGGAGGTGAGCGCCGTAAATACGGGTGTGCCCCACGCTGTGGTGTTTGTGCGCGACCTTGCAAGCGTAGATGTTCTCCGCCTGGGCAGGGCGCTGCGCTTCCATGAGATTTTTCCTCAGGGCGCGAATGTCAACTTCGTGGAGAAGCTGGGGGAGAATCTATTTGCGGTGCGCACCTATGAGCGCGGCGTGGAGGGCGAAACCCTGGCCTGCGGCACAGGTATAACCGCATGCGCCGCTGTGGCTGTGCTGACAGGTGAGGCTTCGCCGGAGAGGCCCATAGAGATACGCGCCCGGGGCGGCACCCTCCACGTTGAGGCGGAGGTGCGCAACGGCGAGGTTGTAAATCTGCAAATGCGCGGCCCCGCGAGGCGTACCTTCAGGGGGGAGACAGAGGAGATATTTGAGGAATGAAGGGTGAGGCGCTTTTAGTATTCTTCCTGCTCTGCTCCGGGGCTGCAGCACTGCTCTATCAGCATGAGCTGCTCCTCGGCCAGGGTGGAGGCGAGGTGGGGACGCAGGCAAACACCAGCTTTGGCTATGCCATCGCCATGCCGGTGCTCTTTATTCTTGCTCTCAATCTTTACCTGATTCTCTTCCGCTTTCGCGTATTCCTGAGGGTGCTCAGGCTGACGATTCTCGCCTCTGCCTATTTCAGCTACGCCCTGATATTCTTAATTCTGTTCTCTCTGCTTGAGGAGCTTGTACCGGCGCTGAGCATCCTCTTTCTGCTCGCCTTTATCCTTGCTCTGCTGCTGCCCTTCGCCTCTCCGCAAAGGCTGAAGCCATGGGTGAGAAATCTTCAGATTGCATGCTTCTCTGGTCTAGCTGGCGCCAGCCTTGCGAGTCTCTTCAGCCTCGGAGCACTTGTTTTTGGCCTGGCGCTGCTCTCCCTGCTGGACTGCTACTATGTGCTCAGAAGGCAGGCGATACCAGAGCTCGCGACACGCCTGGAAAAGGCGGGCGTACCCTTCGGGATAGAGGTGGATATCGCCAGGGAAAAACGCCTTATTCTCGGCTTCGGCGACCTGTTCTTCGCCTCCTCTGTGGCAGCGGTGAGCTATGCAGAGCTGGGCATACCCTGGGGCATCGCGGCGATTATCCTAATCGCTGTTGCCATGTTCGCCTTCCTGCGCTTCACGCAGAGGCGCGGTAGAGAGGCCTATCCAGCGCTCCCCGC
>NZ_JBPMGE010000042.1:0-3385 GCF_054014795.1 Candidatus Pyrohabitans sp.
GGCAGGCATCGCGCTGAGCAGCCTTTTCAACCCGCCTCCTTCTTCTTTCTGTACTTATCCTTGCTTTTGCAGTTCATGTCGATGCAGCTCAGCACACGGCGCCTTCCAAGGGGTATGCTCACCATGGGCAAACCACAGACATTGCAGAGCTTGTCTGTCGGGTAGACCCCGCGCTTCTGGGGCAGCGGAAAGGAGACATTGCAGCTGGGATAATTCTCACAGCCTATGAAGCGCTTTCCAGTCTTTCTTGAGCGGATAATGCGCAGCTCACCGCCGCAGCGCGGACACTTGCCTATAACCTCACTCTTTCTCTTTTCTGCTATTGCCTGGGCGAGCTTCTCTCCTATCTCGCGTTCGCGACGCTTGAACTCATTCATTATGCGCATCAGCTCGCGCTTCGCCTCTTCCAGTGTGCGCTCAGCATCGAGCTTTCCCTGCCGAATCTCCTCCAGCCTCTGCTCAAAGCGTCTTGTCAGCTCCTCCCTTATTATCTCAGGCACATACTCGGCCAGAGCCTCAATAACACTCATTCCTATCGGTGTGACCCTTATGGGCACGCCGGTGATATACTCCCGCTTGTAGAGGGTATCCACAACCTCGGCACGCGTGGCTTTTGTGCCCAGCCCGCGGCGCTCCAGCTCTGCCACAAGCGAGGCAGGGTTGTAGCGCTCAGGCGGCTTTGTTTCCTCCTCTTCAAGGCTGATGCTGAGCACCTTGAGCACATCACCGCGCTCAAGCCTGGGCAGGAGATGTTCCTCCAGCTTGGCGTAGGGATAGAAAACCCGCCACCCTGGCTCCAGCGTTCTCGCACGGGAGAAGATGAACTCCTCGCCACGGATGCTTGTCGTTATGTTCATCTTAGCTCGCTTCATTGCATCGCCGAAGGTGGCGAGGAAGCGGTGCACTATCAGCAAGTAGAGCTTCTCTTCCCGCTGGGAGAGTTTTTTGGGCTTTACACCGGTGGGATAAATCGCTGGATGAGCGGGGTCGTCCTTCTTGCCCTGCCTCGGATAGAGCTTCTCCCTGTCCAGTAGGATTTCTGTCAGGGAGGTAAACTTCTCATTCTTGGCAAGGGCTTCAATAATCCGCCTGTACCCGATGGTGGGCGGAAGCTTCTGCGACGAGGTTCGGGGGTATGAGATGTATCCGCTCTCATAGAGGCTCTGGGCTATGTCCTGCGTCGCCTTGGGGCTCAGTCTGAAGTAGCGGTACGCTTCGCTCTGGAGTGTGCCCAGATCGAAGGGCACAGGTGGCGGGACTGCGCTCTCCTTGAGCTCCACCCTTTCAACCCTGGCCTCCTTGGCATCCCGAAGCTTTGAGTAAAGCCGCTCTGCCTCGCCCTGGTCGAAGAGCTTTCCCTGTGCGTGAGTCGCCCTGACATTGCTCCTCCCAACTCGAAGCTTGGCGCTGAGCACCCAGAAGGGCTCTGGCACGAAGCCTGCAATCTCCTTCTCCCTCTCAACCAGTATCGCCAGTGCAGGCGTCTGAACCCTGCCGGCGGAGAAGGTGGTGAACTTTTTAGAAAAGGCCTTGACAGCACTTGAGAGCGCGCGGGAGGTATTTATTCCCCAGTACCAGTCCATTATGTGCCTCGCCTCGCCGGCCTTAACGAGGGGGAGGTCCACCTCGGCGAGGTTGTCATAGGCCCGCTTCAGGTCGGGCTTTGTTAAAGCTGAGAAACGCATCCTCTTGGCACGAGTGGCAGAGCATGCGAAGCGCAGCGCATTGTAGCCCAGAAGCTCACCCTCAATGTCGTAGTCAGTGGCTATTATAAACCTCTCTGCCCCGGAGGCGAGGTTTTTGAGCATTGAGATGTACTTCCGCGTGTAGCTCTTACTCCTGTCCACCTCGTAGAGGGGCGCCCACTCGATGTCAAACACCGGGTAGGAGTAGCTGTTCTTCTTCTCCTTCAGGGAGTAGAGATGCCCCGCGGCACTGGCGACATAGATGGTCTCGCCGTTGTTTGAGATTTCAAAGTAGCTCACCCCGCCAGCGCTTTTACGTTTGCACTTATCTGAAATTGCATAGGCTATCTTCTGACTCACTTTTGGTTTCTCGGTTATTATAAGTGTCTTCATAGCTCCTGCCTTCTATGATGGGGAAAATTTTTTAATCTTAGATTGCAATTCCTCACAAGTATCAAGATTATAGGTGTTACTATGGAGTATGCAGAGCGTATAAGGAGACTGCCTCCCTACCTGTTTGCGGAGCTTGACCGCAAGATAGCGGAGAAACGCAAGGAGGGCGTTGATGTGATAAGCTTTGGCGTGGGCGACCCTGATCTGCCGACGCCTGAGCACATAGTTGAGGCTGCCTGCGAGGCTGCAAAGAAGCCGGAGAACCACCGCTACCCGAGTTATGAGGGGATGCTCAGCTTTCGCGAGGCGGTGGCGGAGCGCTACCAGCGCGACTTCGGCGTTGAGCTTGACCCTGAGCGCGAGGTTATAGCGCTGATAGGCTCCAAGGAGGGTGTGCACAATATCCACTTCGCCTTTGTAAACCCGGGGGATGTGGTGCTCTATACGAATCCGGGCTACCCGGTGTACCGCACAGGCGTGATGTTCGCAGGGGGCGAGCCCTACGCCATGCCTCTGCGCAGGGAGAACAACTTTTTGCCAGACCTGGAGGAAATACCCCGCGATAAGGTTAAGAGGGCGAAGATGATGTGGATAAACTACCCCAACAACCCCACAGCGGCGGTGGCAGAGGCAGATTTTTACCGCGGGGTTATCGACTTCGCCCGGGATAATGATATTATAGTGTGCTCCGACGAGGCCTACTCTGCCATAGCCTTCGACAACTACAGGGTGCGCAGCTTCCTGGAGTTCGAAGGCTCGCGGGAGGTGGGCATCGCCATAGACTCGCTGTCCAAGATGTACAACATGACAGGCTGGCGCATCGCCTATGCCTGCGGGAACAGCGAGGTCATCGCCGGCCTGGGCAAGGTGAAGACCAATGTCGATTCGGGAGCATCGCAGATTATTCAGGAGGCGGCTATGGAGGCGCTTCGCGGCCCGCAGGAGTGCGTAAGCAGGAATGTGCACATCTACCAGGAGCGCCGCGATGTGCTCGTGGACGGGCTAAGGAAGCTGGGCTTCAACGTGGAGAAGCCCAGGGCAACCTTCTACGTCTGGATGCCGGTGCCTGAAGGCGATTCCATGAGCTTCGCCGAGAAGCTCCTTGAGGTGGGTGTCGTCGTGACACCGGGCGTGGGCTTTGGTGAATATGGCGAGGGCTTTGTGAGGTTCGCACTCACACAGCCTGTGGAGAGAATCCAGGAGGCACTGGAGCGCATAGAAGGATTATTCTAGTCTCCTGCGGAAGAGCATCGGAATAGTAAGGAGAAGAAGAATCGCAGCTGATCCGCATATGGGCTTCTCTGGCT
>NZ_JBPMGE010000043.1:0-22194 GCF_054014795.1 Candidatus Pyrohabitans sp.
ACCTCTCACCCATCAAGCAGGAGAAGCGCAACCAGCCGGTGTTCATCTTTGAGAGTGTTGAGAAGCTGGCGCATCTCAAAGGTGTGGGGAAGGAGAAAGTGATAAGCGCAGCCACTGCGAATGCCCGGAGGTTCTATGGAATCTGAGAGTTTTACACATAAACCTTGAAAATTTATCTAAAACATGAAACGGAAGTGTTTTATAGTAGTTTGTATTAAGTAACGTTTAAGAGGCCGGTAAAAACTATAGAAGTAATGTTATAGGTGTTCAACCAATGGATAGCGCAACCACTTTCGAAACACTCTGCAAGGTTCTGGGCTTTAATGAAAGCCCTGGTCTCCTAACCTCAGAAGATGTACCGTCTGCTACAGTAGATCAAGCTCGAATACTACGTGAATCAAAGGAAAAATTTGGTATAGACGCTATATACTTTGTCCAAGTGGCTCCTAAAGCTGTGAGTATTCCAGTGATATATTTCAAGCGGTTAGAATCCCCGGACCCAGACCTCTTACGTGACCTTCATCGCCGGATATGGAATCTGGGAAAGGTGCCCTTACTTTTTGTCATCCTTCCTGGAGAAATCAAAATATATAATTGCTTTGCACCTCCACCAGAAAAACCAGAGGAAGACCTTGATTCAGAAACACGACTTCTCAAATCATTGAGTACCCTAACAAACATCCAAAAGGAGTTAAGGGACTACAGCAGACAAGAAATTGATACTGGCAATTACTGGCGCAAAAATTGGAAGAAATTCAATATTGAAAATCGAGTAGATAACCACTTATTAAAAAATCTCCGCGTAGTATGCGATATAATGCATAGAAGAGGCTTAGAATACAAATGTGTACATAGTTTGCTTGGGCGTTCCATATTTATTTTATATCTTCAAGATAGAAAGGCTTTAAATGATTTTTTTAAGAAATTTGAAAATGGTAAATTCAGTAAATTTACTGATATTCTCCCAAATAAAGAACTAACCTACCGATTTTTTAAAAAAATCAATAAGCACTTCAACGGAGATATGTTTCCCGTAACTCCTGAGGAGGAGAGATTAGTTACTGAAGAACACCTTAAACCATTACGTGAATTCCTCTTAGGTACCGATCTTGAAACTGGTCAGAGACGCTTATGGCCGTATAGCTTCGATGTTATTCCTATAGAATTCATTAGTAATATTTATGAAGAATTCTTTCATCACGATAACAATAAAGAAACTAAATTGAAAAAGGGAACTCATTATACTCCTCAATTCTTAGTAGAATTTATATTGAATGAGATATTGCCATGGGATGGCGAAGAAACAAATGTTAAAGTACTCGATCCCGCTTGCGGTTCAGGAATTTTCCTGGTTGAGGCATATAAACGTTTAATTGAACGATGGAAGAGAGTAAATGGTAAAGATAATGTTGATTTTTCAACTTTGGTAGATATTATTAAAAAAAATATTTTTGGTGTAGACATAAATGAAGAAGCTATTCGAATTGCTGCTTTTAGTCTATACCTTACTATGCTTGATTATTTAGAACCGAAATCTATATGGCAAAATGTTAAATTTCCTATTCTTCTGAATGAAAATCTTTTTGCTGAAGATTTTTTTGACGAGGACGCCCCCTTTAATAAACATAAATATGACATAATTGTGGGAAATCCCCCATGGGGGAGCATTCCCTCTGAGAATTCTCTTGCACTTTCATATTGTAGAAATAGAAATAGGCCGATTGGAAATAAGCAGATAGCACAAGCTTTTATCTGGAGAGCTTCTGACCTTTGCGCCAAGAATGGAGAAATATGCCTATTAGTAACAGCTAAGGGACTTCTATTTAATCGTAGCGATAAGAATCGTGAATTTCGGCGAGCTTTTCTTAAAAATTTCGAAGTTCGTACAATAGTTAATTTGTCTGTGCTTCGTCATCAGATTTTTGATAAGTCAGTTGGCCCTCCTGCAATTGTTTTCTTTAAACCAAAACAAAATAATGATATTCAAAAACGTCCGATTCTTTATGTAGTACCGAAAATTTCTATAGAATCCAAACAACTTGGAGCTATTGTCATTGATCCTTCAAATCTTATATACTTGCCAGCAACTAAGGTTTTTGAAGATGATACTCTCTGGAAAGTTGCCATGTGGGGTACACCAAGAGATGCAATTCTCATATCTAAATGTCGTGAAAAAGGAACCCTGAAGGATTTTATAGAGAAAATGAAGTGGGAATTCGGAGATGGTTTTCAGGCTAATGGTAGTGATAGGAATTTTGCACCATGGCTGAAGAACCTTCCTTTCCTTCCCACAAAATATCTAAAAAGATTTTATATACCATATAATACATTACGACCGTTAAATAGAGATGTTTTTCATCGACCTAAAACCAAAAACCGATTTACCGCACCGTTATGTCTTGTTAAAGTTACTCTAAATAAAGGTCAGGTTGTTGCTGCTTATTCAGGTTTCAATATTTGTTATACTGATGGAATTATAGGTATTTCAGGCCACAAAAAAGATATTAGCATTTCAGACCACAAAAAAAATGCAGAAATGTTAAAAATATTGACATGTTATTTGAATTTCAACTTGGCAAGATACTTTCTTTTCTTAACAGCATCAGTCTGGGGCGTTGAAAGAGATGACATCCTCAAAATCGATTTTGAAAATATTCCTTTTATAATGCCTGAAGTAAATTCTAAATATTATAAAGAATTAGTAAAAATCTATGATGAAATAGCCAACTTACATGGTTTATCTATCGAACAGGAGAAAAAATTTATAGAAAAAATAGACAAAATATTCTTTGAGCTATTTTCACTGAGTGAAACTGATAAAGTACTTATCCATGACACCCTCAAATACACCATCAATCAATTTTATAAAAAAGAGGACTCTATAGCATATTTTCCAGTAACTAAGGATATTTTGTGCGATTATGCGATTGCATATTGTGACGTTTTTAACACTTTTTTGGCACATCAAAAGAAGTCATTAGACATAACTGTTTATTATGAAGAAGCAATGCCACTCCAAGTTGTTTCATTTACATTAAAAAAGACATTTGAACATCCAAAAATAGAGGTAAAAGAAGCAAGTGATGACCTTCAAAAAATTCTTAGTCGCTTGGATCGTCTTTTAATTGAACAACGTTCTCCAGGAATATATGTTCGTCGAAATGTCCGAATATATGATAATAACACGATTTATATTGTCAAATCTAATGAAATTAGATATTGGACCCGATCTATAGCCTTTAACGACGCCGATGAGACATTGGCAGATATATTCGAAAAATGGAAGGAAATGAGATGAGTATTGGAAAACTTTCTCATTCGGTTGGGGATATCAGTAGATTAGCAAATGAAATAGGTCCAGAGGTGGATAGAGCAATTCTAGAGATTGTAGTTGAAGCCTATAGATTATTAAACAGTGAAAATATTGTTAAAAAAAACTGGTGTGAGGACAAAATTACATCTGTACTATGTGACTGTATTCAGATGATTTGGAAAAGAACCAATTTAGACTATATCATACCTAAACATCAACATCCAGATTTCTCAACACAAAAGAAAAGAGGCCGCCCACCCACGATTGATTTTGCCTTTCGTCGTGGATTTTTAGAGCCTTCATATTTTGGATTTGAATGCAAGCTGGTTAATTATAGTCCTAGGTTAATACGTGAATATGTGGATAATGGGATGTTTCGTTTTATTTCAGGAAAATATGCTCATAATGAATCTGTTGGTGGGATGGTAGGTTATTTAATTGAATGTAAAGTCTCCGCAGTTGTTAAATTGATTAATAAAGAAATTTTGAAAAAAATGAATGCCTCAGATTGTTTAAAAATTGATGAACCAATCAAATGGTTCACTGATGCTTATATATCAAAACATACAAAAATTGGGTGTAGGTCTTCAATAACTCTACATCACCTGTTTTTTAGTTTAGTAATTGACACCTAACAATATTAGGTCAGGAAAATTATATTATAACAGGAAAAAAGGAGGCCTGGAACTACTGTCCAAACTGCAGTGCAAATCTGCGATGAAGGCGTGCCCTGGAAAATTCACCCTTTTTACAATTTTATTTTAAATTGTGAAACATGTAACATGTCACTGTGATTTAAATGGGGAGCGTAACTATAAGAATATCAGAAAAAGACAAGATCAAGCTAGAGGCCCTCTCCAGAGTAATTGACACTCGGAGCTTGGGTGATACCTTCAGCGAAATAATGGATTTTATAGATAGAAGAAAGGACGAATTCATCACCTCGACAAAAAAAGAAGGCAAGGAAGACCCCATGCTCAGAGTGCTACGAGAGGCTAAGGGGAAGTATGGAAAAACCGACGCAGGCAGGGTGGACGAATATCTCTATGGGGAATGACATGACCATATTTATCGACACAGGAATTTTTTTCAGCGCTTTCAATGAGGATGACATGTATCATCTCGACGCTCTGGGCATATATATTTCTGCCTTCTCTGGCAGATTCGGAGCTGTGTATACCTCCGATTACATCATAGATGAGACTGCTACCCTTCTCAAGATAAAAGCTAGACCGGAAATTGCACTGAAATTCCTGAAAAGCGCTCTCTCAAGCAGCATGCTGATAGTTAGAATAGATGAGAGAATTTTTAAAGAGAGCTGCAGAATTTTTGAGAAGTATTTTGAAAAAGCTGGGGTTAGCTTCACCGACGCAACAACCATTGCAACCCTTCGCCTTCTGGAAATTGAAAACATAGCGAGTTTCGACGGCAGGGGCTTTGATGGCATAGTCAAAAACCGGATAGGAGAGGGATTCTGGAAGACTCTGGGCGAAGATAAAAGGAGAGAGATTTTGAAGAAGCTGTCTCCGGATTAATATCCTCTCGGAGGCATCTTAGCCCTTGAAAATCATCGTGCCGATGCCCTCGTCGGTGAAGAGCTCCAGCAAAATTGCATGCTTGAGGCGGCCATCGATGATGTGGGCCTTCTCAACCTCGCCGAGAAGGGCGCGCTTGCACGCCTCCACCTTGGGCAGCATGGAGCCCCTGATTATCCCCCTCTTTATCAAACCCTTTATCTGTGTGGTTTTTATCTCCCTTATAAGCGATGACTCATCCTCCAGGTCTCGAAGAACGCCGGGCACATCTGTGAGGATTATCAGCTTCTTTGCCTTCAGCGCAGCTGCCATGTCACCGGCAACTGTATCGGCGTTGAGGTTGAGGCTGGTCCCATCGCGGCTGAGCCCTATGGGCGATATAACGGGAATATAGCCCCGCTCGCTGAGGATATGGATTATCTCGGGGTTGATCTCCTCAGTCTCACCCACCAGACCGAGGTCCACCTCCTTCTCCTCACCGCCCTCCCGCACAAGCATGCTGGGGCGTTTTCTTGCAATAATTAGGCTTCCATCCTTGCCGGAGAGCCCTACAGACTTGCATCCCAGGGCATTGAACATGGAAACGAGCTCTGTGTTTATCTTACCCACCAGCACCATCTTCACTATATCCAGTGTCTCCTCATCGGTGTATCGCAGGCCTGAAACAAAGCGCGGCGCCTTGCCCATCTTCTCCATGGCGCGGGTTATCTCTGGTCCGCCGCCGTGAACCACGACGGGTTTCATGCCTATGTAGCGGAGTAGTATTGTATCGCGAATTGTCCATGCCTTCGCCTCCTCATCCAGCATCGCGTGCCCGCCGTACTTGATAACCACATAGCTGCCGTAGAACTTCTCAATGTAGGGCAGAGCCCGGGCGAGCACTTCACCTAAGCTCTCCTGCAATGCCATGGAAGATACTCGCAGCGCAGGGTATATAAAAATAGCGTCTCATCACCGTGACTTTTAATCTATCAGCGGCAGACCTGGAAATTAAAATCATCTTCCATATTTTTATTTGATATTGAAATAAATTTAAAATATGTAAATTGCGGTTTTGCAAAAATCAGGGTATTTTTTGCAAAACTCCGAAAATGCTATATATACCGGGTGAAGCTAAAATAAGCTTGGAGGATATAGAGGAGGTGATTAGTTGGAGAAACAGGCAGCCGTCAACGGCTCTGACAACGCCGATATGGCTCCATATACATTATTAATAAGGAGGTGGAGATATGGCAGGAAATAAAGGGGCTTTATGGTGGATGACCAGCAGTGAAGAGATTTCGCGGAATTTGCCAGGGCTCATAGCGACGTTCATCTTCATGGTGATAATGCTGAACGTGGAGGCCGTTATAAAGTCGCAGGCCAGTGCAGGTGCAGCGTGGGCAGATTTCCTATACAACGATGCACAGGTTAAGTACGTGATGCTGCTCCTGATAGGTGGTATGATAATCAGGAATACGGTGGGCATACCCAAAGTGTTGCAGGACGGGGTGAATATCACCAGGCCAATAATCAAACCTGGTATAATTATAATGGGTATCCACTACACGGTACAGAATGTCATTGCTGTGGGTGCTGCGGCGCTTACAGTGGTGGTGCTCTTCGTGCTCGGTACAGCAGTTGTTATCTGGGTGCTTGGGCAGCGTTATGGTGTGCGCGATTCCCTTGCAGGCTGCTTGGGAGCTGGCGTGGGAATCTGTGGTGTATCAGCGATTATAGCCACTTCCCCGGTGGTTAGAGCGCAACCCACTGACCTGCTCTACAGTATAGCCACCATTCTGCTCTTCGGTACTGTGATGCTCTTTGTGACGCCTTACATAGGTACAGCAGTGGACATGCCACAATCTATTTTCGGTGCATGGGTGGCAACATCCATTCTCAATACGGCGCAGCTAACCGCGGCGGCGGAGTGGTACAGCACGCTTGCTCCTGAAGGAGCCCCCCTCGCTATAGACAGTGCAACTATAGTGAACATCGTGAGGGTGGTTTTCATACCCATCGTGGTGCTGGCGGCTATATGGTACTACATATTTAGACCACTGAGCGCAGAGGAGGCCGCAGCGAGAGGAATAAACAAGATGGATGTAATCAAGGAGAAGTTCCCGATCTTCGTGCTTGGGTTCTTCGTGCTGGTGATTTTCAATTCCATCGTTGGCGGCGTGGAGAAGAGTGTGGACAAAGCACTCTACAAAGACGCACGTAAGTTCTTCTTTGCCTGGGGCTTCGCTGGCATAGGCTTGAACATCGTGATCGAAGACCTCAAGAAGGCAGGCGGTGCAGCGTTTTCCATCGGGATAGGAGCTGGAATCGCCAAGGCGATAATATCGCTGCTGGTGATTTATGCCTTTGGACCAGATACATGGGTGGTGACTAAGTAATGGCAGCTACTGAACTCGAGGAAAAGGACAAGAAGGTCTTCGCTTCAGAGCGCAGGGAGGATATATTTGCCCTGATAGTTTCAGCGATAGTCTTCGCTCTCGCCATGGCGGGAATCTGGAAGTTCGGGACACTTAAAACACTGATATTTGTCTAAATTCCCGTCCCTCTATTTTTTTATTTTTTAACCAAATATTTTTATATGCTTGACTTTATCTTCATATCATGTTCCACAGGGTTCTGCTTTGCATAGATGGTAAAAAGCACACCAATAAGGCTGTGAGTTATGCTCTCCAGCTGGTCAAGGGGACACAGGCTGAGCTGACTGTGCTTCATGTCATAGACGGTTTCCTGCTGGAGAAGCGTATATCCCACGAGATCTACGCTGTAGGACGAAATGAGTACCGTGCCTATATCAAAAAAGAGCTTCAGAAGGAGGCGGACGCAGTTATCAGAAAATTCAGTGTGCTGGCGAAGAAGGGCGGAATAGATTTCCAGGTAAAGCTCCGCTCAGGACATCCGGTGGAAGAGGTGCTGAAGGAGATCGAAGAGAACAGGTACGACCTGGTGATTCTGGGCGGTAAGATGAAGCGCGGGCTGGCGGAGTTCAAGTCCCGCAACCTTCCCATGAAGGTTTTCCGCAAGTCGAAGGTACCTGTGATGGTGGTGCGATGAAGAAGCGCATACTGAAGCCCTACATGCCCAAGGGCGATGGTAGCTATGTTAAATGGGCCAAGAGAGGAGGGATGAGAAAGGACTGGGTGGCGATAATTACAGCTCTGTTTGCATTTTTCCATCTGCCCTTTGTGGGCTACTACCTGTGCGGTGAGGATGGCAAGGGAGCGATAATCACAGCGCTCTCCCTCATGGCTTTCATACTGGTGAACTACTCAAACCCAGTGGAAAACTGGATGATAGCTGCAAGGTACGCCCTGTGGTTATATCCCATTTACGACACCTACATGACAACCCGCGCTCATATGGACAAGTATCGCTTCGAATATGAGAAGAAATACGGCGCAAGTCCATATTAGAAGAAGCGCAGCAGCATACCGTCCTTCCCACAGAGTATAAATATCAGACCCAAGAACACATCAGCAGTACCATTGCCGAAGAGGAAGTACCCCAGCAGCTCATGGCCCAGGGATGTTGCGATGTAGACCCCCGGGAAGAGAATCCCCATGCCGATGAGTATGCAGTATAGCCCGGGGCGGATGCGCTTCACCCTGGCGGTTAGAAGGCTGGAGAGGAACAGCACCGCCGGAAAGGTCGCGAGACCCAGAATGGCATAGAAAAGCTCCAGCATGAAGATAGATTTTCGGAGTTATTTATATACCCTACGACGTAAGCTTGGCGTACAGAAGGGGCAGTTTCTTTGGCAACCTGGAGACCCTGTCTATTATGATATACCTTCCCTTCCCGAACATCCTGGGCAGGTAATCCCCCGCCTCCACGTCCACTGTTATGCACAGCGGATGAATACACTTCTTCCTTGCCTCCAGAACCGCCATCCGGGTGTCCTCCAGCGCATAGCGCCCATCATAGCCATCGTAGTCCAGAGGGGAGCCGTCGGTTAGCAGGATGAGCACCCTGTTTCTTGCTCCCTGCCTTTCCAGTTTCTGCGAGGCGTGGCGTATGGCAGCGCCCATGCGGGTGTAGCCTCCTGCACTTATGCCTGCAACCCTGTCCATACCATCACCCTCCTGGAAATCCTTTGCTATGCTGAAGTTGCACTCCCACCGGGTGTTGCTGCTGAAGCCGTATATCGCATACCTGTCTCCCAGGGCATCGAGAACATGGGCCATCAGTACCAGGGCTTCCTTCTCCACCTCCAGGGTAGCACCAGCCGTGGAGTTGCTCTGGTCTATGAGAAAAGCCACAGCCACATCCCTCTTCCTGCGAACCAGGCGAGAATAGAGCTTCTCATCCGGAGACTTCCCGGTGATGAGGTCTATGAGATAGTTAACCGAGGCGTCCAGGTCTATATCATCGCCGTAGTACTGACGCTTTAGCCTCCTGACCTCCCAGCGCAGCGCCTCAAACTGCCTTCTAATCTTCCTGAGCAGGGCAGCATGTCTGCGCAGGATTCTGTTCACCATCTCTCTATCCCTAACTTCAACTCTCTTCTCCCTCACGGTGCACCAGTCCTCGTGATAGCGCTCCCGCCTGTAGTCCCACTCCGGATAGAGGTACCCCTCTCCTCTCTGTCTGCGGAAGAAGAAGCCGTCGCTACCCGGGGCTCTGTAATCCATCCCTATCCTCCCGGCGTCTCCCACTGGAGCCTCACCACGGTTACCCTGCATTGGACGGTACTCAGCCTGCTTGCTCAGCCTGTCTATCCTTCCCCTGAAGCTCTTACCCACAGCCACATTTATGTCCATGCTTCCGAGGAAGCCCTTGGAGAATATGCTGAAGAGTCTCGACTTCAGGGACCCCCTCTCCTCCCTGGTTATGCCAAGACCGCTCTTCCCGTGGCTACGTCCCCACCGCTTCATTGCTCTGGATATCTCCCGGGGCTTTATATCTCCTATATAAGCCACCCTTGCCCTCCTCCTGTACCCTCCATTGAGCTGCATAAGGGAATTGTATATGTAGCGGGTGACCTCCCAGGACTTCTCAGGAGTGGCATCCCTGTTCTGCACCTCCTCAAGTCTTGAAAAGCAGTCCTCTACCACCCTTGCTATGTGCCCCGGAAGTCTGCCCCTCACCCTTCCCCCTAGGAGAAGCTGCACCAGTCCTTCCATCGCCGCTTCCCTGTCCTCCATCTCCTCAAAGCTCCGCCTCTTCTCCCACACTGCACCCTTCAGCTGTCTGAACTCCCTTCTCAGGCCTCTATACTCCTCCTCAAGCAGGTACTCCAGGCGGGCATACTCAACCAGAGAGAATATATCCAGGGCGAGCCTTTTGTTGAGGAAGGATTTGAGCCTATCCCCCAGAGCTGTAAAGGAGCCGTACTCCAGCTGGGCATATTTGTGCAACACCAGCAGCTTGTAGAATCTGAAGTTCTCCTCCTCGCTGGAGAACTCTTCACCGGCTGGGAGGTAGATTTCCCTGGCGTTGGTGTACGCCTCTCCGCTGACCAGGACAGGAATACGCCTCCCCGAGAGCGCAGTGAGGTACAGCTCGAGTATTCTTCCCATCCTGCGCAGCCGGCTATCCCCCTTATCTCTGGAGAAAACCCTCCCGAGCATATAATCTATTTAAATCTGAAGATAAAAAAATTTTCTGTTGTCATTTTAATCCCGCGCGATTGCGCAGGGAATAGTAGAGGCCGAACTTGCTCTTCGGCTTTAAGCCGGACTTCTTCAGCTCCTCCGCCACCTCTCCGGGAAGCTTCCTCAAATCCACCCTGACACGAGGGTCGCTCCTCAGAAAGAATATGGTTCCTCCCGCATACTCGAAATCCTCAGGCTCAACTTCCCTGTAACGTCTGCCTGTGATGTCCTCCAGCACGTAGCCCAGGAAGATCACCGCGAAGCCGAGAAGGATGAGCAGATTTGTGGGGTGAATACCATATAAGGCAGGGATTACAGTGACCCTGAGCTCTATCTCCTTGTTCTGAGTATAATTTCTGTTGTCGAACTGCAGGATGTATCGGCCCTCGCCCGGAGCTGCAAAGTTGAAGTTATGCCTTGCAACCACCACATCCGGCGCACGAAAATTCACATAGGGCGGCTCGAACAGGTACGCCAGGGGCTTGCCCCCGGGAGTCAGGATGCGGAAGCCGATTTCAGGAGGCTCGCCCCTGATGGAGAAAAAGCCCACCATCCTGTCCTTTCTCTCAAGAACTTTCCCCACCTCCAGTACCTCCCCGCCTGAGACCACATACTCCTCTTCCATAAATTCCGCTGTGGACAGGGGGAGTGCTATGGCCAGAAGGAGGATAGCCAGACCCAGAGCTATCACAAGGCCTCTTGGGGACATTCTAATTGTCAACCCCCTGTTCTGTCTTCAGGTGAGATAACCATAAGCGTGCAGCTCTTCAAAGCCAAGATTTAAATACGTCAATGCCCAAGAGAAGGGCATGGAGCTGCTTTCCCTTGAAGCCCTCGTGCTGTGGTTTCTGGCATTTATAGGTTTTATTGTTATCTTCCTCGGAGTCACCGTGCTGGCGATGAAGCTCAGCAGAAATGAAGAGGAGGAAGAGGGGTTACTTCCCGAGGAGTTTGTTGACGAAGGAGTCGAACTCTCTGGTCCAGATAAGCATGACGATGAAGGCGAGGACAGCGTTTCGAAGGTTGTCATTTAGCAGGTGATAAATCCCCAGCACCGCAAACAACAGCATCGCCGGAATCCTGATTCGCTCAAATATATCTGACATACGGTAACTAATTGCTCTGCAGCAAATAAAAACTTTACTATATGTAGTGAACGAAAATTTTTTATTTCTCCAGTTTAAATCTTCCCTCATAATGGTGTACAATTTAATTGCCTTCTTTGCAGGGGTCTACTTCGGCATCAGGAACTCCCGGATGGAGAAGTGGAAACTAATAGAAAAGGGTGTGCCCTTCGGGATAGCCATCTCCGCCGGGCTTAATATTCTGATGTTCATAATAGTTAAACCTGAGGTGAATGAACCTGGTGTTATAGAGGCTGTAGCCTACCTCTTCTTTGCTTTTCTCCTTGGCTCTATCGCAGGAAATATCGCGGGCAGAAGGCTCAATAGAGCCCTAAGGGTAGAAAGGATAGAGAGAAAAACAGATTGAAGTCTGGCTCATCAGAGAACTTTTTTTATGTGCTCCTGCATCTCATTGAGCTCTTCATCGAATTTCTTTTCCATCCACTCTGTTATGTTGGTAAAGGGTATGAAAAGGTTTATCTCTGCGGTGATTCCGTCGTCTTCGTCGATGTCCAGCTTGATGCTCATTGAGCGCCATCCCCCCCAGAGCATACCCAGCATCGAACCCTTGCTGAGCTCAATGGATAGGGGACGGCTGCCTCTGCCCATAGACCACTTTCTGGAGAGCCAGAACTCCAATATCGCGTCGTAGAGGGGTTCTATCTGCTCCTTATTTACCCTGAGCTTCAGCACCCTTTTAGTCTCGGTCATGAGGAGGCCTGTCTTTTTTCAAACTCCTTCTTAACTATCTCGTATACCTTTCGCCTTTCCCCTTCTCTCACCATATTCCTGCTCTCAAGGAAGGAATACCACTCGGGGAATAGCTCCTCCATCTCTTCCCAGGTCTTGCCCTTATTTCTCTCGAACCATTCCTCCATCTCCCTGTTGACCCTCGGGTCGACATAATCCCAGCCCATGGTCTTCCTCACCCGGGGCAGAAGGTCAGGCATTTGGCGGACAATATCTGTCTCTGTGATTATCCCCACCACTTTGCCTCCCTTAATCACCGGCACGTGGCGGATACCATTCTGGATCATTGTCCTGGCAACATAATCCACATTAGAGTCAACACCCGTAATTATAACCGGAGAAGACATAACCTCTTCTATGGGTGTCTCTTCGGTGCAGGCTTCCTTGGAAAACAGCCTGTTGATATCCCTCTCAGTAATTATACCCACAGCCTCACCGTCCTTCTCCACAACAACACAGCTTATCTTCTTCTCCTCCATAAGCTTGGATGCATCTTGGACGGTAGCCGTTGGCGGTACTGTCACCACAGGAGTGGTCATAAACTCGGATACCTTCTTTTCACTACCCTTGAGGATAAACTTGTAGATAAGTATATTTGCAACTATCAGTACGCCTATCGCTACAAACGCAGTAGATGGCCAGCTTTCAATTCCCATAGTACAACCTCCTTTTATCACTCGTTTTTCTACTCGTAACAGTAGGAAGAATTTTAGATATATAAACTTAACGCATATAATTTATTAGTCATTCAATAACCCTGCTGGAAGTCGGGTCTTCTATAAAATCATGCTGGCAACCTTCATCCCCGCGAACATCAGAATGAACAGGAACAGGATTCCTGCGTTGAGGATGATTATCAGCATCACTATACGACGCTGCTGCGGCGGCAGCTTCAGCAGAAAATGGTCTATTATAAATCTCGAGGTTCTTGCTAGAGGATTGTCCTGCAGCTCACAGTAATGCCTTATCGCCTCCAGCCAGTACTTAAGCTCATCCTCCATTGACTTCAGCGTCTTTTCGCTCGCCTCCCAGGGCAGAGAGAACCTTTCAGTGTGGGTTAGCCTCACACCCCCTTCCACCTCTTCCAGCACAATCTCCACATCAAAATCACCCTTTTCCTCCCTGCAGGTGATTCTATCCCTTAGAAGTTCTGTTATCACCAGTACGTACTCCCGCACCTCTCCGCTTTCCTTCTTTACCCTGACGCGGAATTTTCTGTCCCCCAGCTTCTTAAATCTGAGCACCTCCCAGGAGGGGTGCAGGCGGAGGCGCTTCTCTGTGTCTGCTACGAGCTGATAGACCTTCTCAAGGGGCGCGTGGACAACAACACTCTGACTTATGGAGTACATAACCCTTATTCTGCTGAGGGGTTATATATAATAAACCTTTGCATAAATTCAGAATAGATACCGCGCAATTACAATCGCAGCCAGGGCTCCAACACCCAGACCGAGGTCTATCAAGAAGAGGGCCTTAAAGAGTTCTCTCTCCCGCGGACTTACAGCAAACCATCGCCTTGCGACAGGGAGAAGGAAGTTGTACCGTGAGTTCCTGAGCTCAGAATATCGCCTGAGGTTCTCCAGCCATGCTTCCAGAATCTCCTCTGCCACGGTTTTCAGCGCCTCACTCCCGTCCCTGAGCACCTCTGTGTGGGTGAGCAGCGTGCCTCCAGCCACTTCCCTTATGGATAGCAGGACCTCAAATCCAGCCTCAACCGCCCTGCTGCGTATTCTCCTGTTCTCCTCAATCTCCAGGCACTCACTGGTGTAGAAAACCTCACCCTCCTTTGTCTTCAGTCTTATTCTGAACCTGGAGCCAGGGGCAAGTTTCCCGGGGGTGAGCTTCCTGACCTCCACCACCCGCCAGAAGGGGTTGAGGCTCAGCCTGAGGGGCACATTTGAGATGGTCTTAAATACAACCTCTGGAGGGGCAAGTATGTAGACGCTGCTGGTTATCTGCATGTATTATATGAAAAAAATAACCTTTGACGTCATATTCCGTACGCCTTATAGCAGGTGGTGCACTGCTCCGGCAGGGGGTTCTCAGCGAGGAGCCTCTCCAGTTGTCTTTCGGCCTCCCTCAGGTCAGAGAAGCTCACCTCAGAGGAGAGAGAGCTGAACACCTGCGTGGATATCTCCCTCCTTTTCCTGAAGAATTCTGCAAACTCCTGCCAGGCAGGTTTTTCCAGCACCTCAGCGATGCTCTCCTCCCTCACATCGCCGAAGTAGAGGCGCCTGAGTGTGTAGCGCCTGCCACAGAATATGCGTGGTATCTCACCATCGCGACGGGTCTGGTTCAGGTATACGCAGGGGCCGAGCATGCCGTCGTGGGCTATGAACAGATTTTTTGAGGGGTCCAGCTCGCACACCAGAGGCTCTTCCATCTCAAGGGGGTAGTGCCTGAACCTCAGCCCGCGCCTCATCGCCCCCATCCTGGCCCTGCGCACCGCTTTTTTGTACTCGCCCCTGGCCTTTTTGCAGGAGAAGACGCGCAGGGAATCGCCAAGCTCGTCGCAGGGGTAGTCCAGATTTGTGGCGACAAGCTCATCAACGCCCAGCTCAGAGGCGAGCTTCACAGCCTGAGGAAGCTCCCCAATGCTCTGGGTGGTCATCATGAAGGAGAGCACAATTCTGGGTTTACCCGGGTTTTGCCTGGCTTCCACCAGATTGCCTATGCCTTCCACAACCTCCTCCAGAGATGAGCCAACCCTAATGCTGGCGTGCGTCTTTTCGGTGGCGCCAGCAATTGAGATTCCGGCGATGTCCAAGCCTGCCTTCACCAGCTCTTCCGCAAGGTCGCTCTCGAGCAGAGTTGCATTTGTGGTTATTCCGACGCTGCAGCCCTGCTCTTTTGCTGTGGAGACCATCTCCACTATTTGCTTGTGGAGCAGAGGTTCGCCCCATCCCTGCAGATGCACATGCCTGGCGAGATGGAAATCCCTGCTTATTCTTCTGAAAAGCTCAATCGCAAGGTCGCCGGTGCTCCACTCCCGGGCGAACCTGGAGCGGGGACACATCCTGCAGCGGAGATTGCACCTCGATGTGGGCTCTATCTGAAAGGCGTCAAAGCTTCTCCTCCCGATACTGGGTGTTACCATCCCACTAAGAGACGAGAATAACGGCTAAAGCAATAACTCTGAGCATGCGATATATTTGATGTGCGTTTGCCATCGCATCTGTTTTTTATCTCCATATTGTCCACAAAACGTTATCAATAATTTTTAATAGTATCCCACCACAGGAGAAGGTGATTGTATGAAACAATTAACCTATCGAATTCTGCTCAGGAAAGAACCAGAGGGGGGATATACGGTAATAGTTCCTTCCCTCCCGGGCTGTGTTACGTACGGAGATACGATAGAAGAGGCTATACAGATGGCAAAGGAGGCCATTGAGTTATATATAGAGAGTTTGAGAGAACATGGTGAAGAATTACCCACTGAGGAGGATACTCTGGAATATACTTTGACTGTAAATATCCATAAAGCTCATGCCTAAGCTTCCATCCCTCACCCCAAAGAAAATCATCAGGGTACTGAAAAAGAAGGGATTCGTGCTGGATAGGGTTAAAGGGAGCCACCATCTATACTACCATCCTGAAACAAAAAGAAGGGTGGTTGTCCCCTTTCATAAGCGGGATTTGCCAAAAGGAACGTTGCTCGAAATTCTGAAGCAGGCTGGTATAAGTAAAGAAGAATTGAGAGAACTTTTGTGATACTTTTAAATTTTTGTGATGGAGCAGATTCACTATTTTTCTTACACCTAAAGCAATAACTCTGAACATGCGAATCTTCACCCTGTTTTTATGCTCAGCCCCACAGAAAGGCGCTATGTGCTGAGGCAGGCGTACATACCCGAGCACCTGGTGCACTACTTTACAGCAATTTCAGAGACTGAACCCCACCTCGTCACCGACTACCTGTGCTATCTCGGTGAGGGGGTGCTCAGCTTCATAGGCTATCCCCTCACAGGGAAGTTTGAAAACTCTGGCTTCCGGCGTGCCCTTGAGGAAGCCGTGGAGATGTTTGAACCCAGGCAGGTGGGGGTAATCTCGCCCTGCCCAATTGATGTGGAGCCCCTTGCGGTGCTCACAAGGGAAAGCGACTGCTACTACCTCCTGGATTTGGAGAGACTTGCGCTTCGCAAGAAGCTCAGAAGTCTCCTGAGGAGCGCAGAAAAAAGGCTGGAGGTGGGGCGGGGCAGCTTTGGCCAAGAGCACCTCGCCATTGTTGAAGAGTTCCTCAGCCGGGATATAGAGGAGAGCAGAAGGTGGGTATTTGAAAGGCTCTCCAGCTATGCCTCCTGCAATGAGCCTCTTCTGCTGGAAGCGAGGAGCGGCGATGCTCTAGTGGCCTTCAGCATCTTTGACTTCTCCCTCGGCGAATTTGCCTTCTACATGTTCAACTTTATCTCACGCAGCAACTACCTGCCCGGGGCAAGCGACCTCCTGCTCTGGGAGTTCATCAAAGAGGCGAAGGCTCAGGGAAAGCGCCATGTGAACCTGGGGCTTGGAATAAACAGAGGCATAGCAAGGTTCAAGGAAAAATGGGGAGGCAGGAGGTGGCTGGAGTACGAATTCTGCTCCTATGACAGGGAGCTTGAGAGCGTGGCAGCAAGCTACAGAAGGATGGGAATTTAGGCTATACTGAGGCCCCTTCTTATAGCCTGCTATAGCCTGTTATAGCAATTCTTTGCTATGGCAGGATTTAGATTTGTTGTATGCCAACCACAATTCAAGTGAAAGAGGAAGTAAAGAAAGCTCTAGACAGGATGAAGCTATTTGAAAGAGAGACTTACAATGATGTCCTAGAAAGGCTCCTGGAAGACTTGAAGGAACTGAATGAAGAGACAAAAAGGGAGATTGAAGCTGCGCTACAGGATATTGAAGAGGGCAGATATGTGGAACATGAAACCTTGAGGAAAGAGATGGGTTTCTGATGCCATTCAATATCATTTGGTCGCCCTCTGCTGTAAGAGAATTGAAGAAGCTGGACAGAGTGGTGGCCAAGAAGATTTTTAATAAAGTGGATGAACTGAGGAATGACCCTTACAGGAATGTTAGAAAGCTGGTTGGACTTCCTTACTACCGTCTTCGTGTGGGAGATTACAGGGTTATCTTGGACATAAAAAGGAATGAATTGAGAATCCTGATTCTTAAAGTTGGGCATAGAAAGAAGATATACAAATGAATATGGAAGAAAAGAGATACCTTACAAAACAACCCTGTCCAGCTCATCGGGAAAGCGCGACATAAGCTTTGCACGGCGCTTCACAAGCACCATATCCTCCACCCTCACACCGAAATTCCTGAGGTAAAGCCCTGGTTCAACCGCAAGCACCATGTTCTCCTGAAAAACCGGCCTCTCCTCACTAATGAAAAAGGGGGCCATGGCATGGTACAGCCTCTCCACATCTGTACTGCCCTCTGGTAAGGGTGGCTCTTCTTCGTGTTTTTGCGATGTTATCACAGGTGGCTCGTGCACCTCGAGACCTACGCCGTGTCCCGGGGTATAGACCATATACCTCTCCAGCTTATACTCCCTGAAAACGCCTCTAACCGCATGCTCCACGGCGGCGATTTCTTTACCGGCACCGATCTCGCGCAGCGCGGCCTTCTTCGCCTCCAGTATGCACTCATATACCTCCTCATATTCAGGGGTAACCCTGCCCACGTGAAAGGTGCGTGTGAGGTCAGTCCAGTAGTGTTCAAAGGCTCCGCCGTAGTCTATGAGCAGTGCTCCCCCGCCAATCCTGCCGCTCATATCCCGCGAAAAGGGTCTGGCAGAGGCTTTGCCGGAGCGCACCCTCGCCTTTGTCTGGTCTGCACCGCACCGCTTCAGCTCAAGGTCCAGCATCCCTGAAAGCATGCGCTCGGGCGTGCCCCGGGCTATGCTCCCCGTCACACTGCGCAGCGCCTCTTCAGAGCGCCTGACCGCTCGAGTTATTGTGGCTATCTCCTCCCTATCCTTTACCATGCGCATTCCGCTGATAATCGGCGATATGTCCTGCCACTTTGTCTCGAGCTTCTTCACAGTCTCCACAGGGAGGTAATCTCCCTCCACCCCCAGGGGCTTTCTCCTGAGATTTCCCAGAAAATCCCTCAGGAAGACCCCCTTCCTCTCAGGAATGCAACCTCCATGACGGAGCATCCTCCTCAGCGCAGCTATTGTATTGAGCTCCCCCTTTATGACCTCCACCCGTGAGCACTCCTCTGCCTCGCGGTAGCTTGAAGGTGCCACTAGCAGCGCAGGTGAGCGCTTCGCAGAAACAAGAAGAAATGAGGCTTCTATGGGATATACGCCAGAAAAATAGTAGACGTTCTCAGGCTTGGCTATAACGCAGCACTCCACCCCCGCCTCTTCCAGCAGGGAAAGCAGCTTCTCTATTCTCGAATGCATATCACATTTAGATATTCCCCCCAAACCTATAAAAATTCTCACGTCCATGCTTAATCCATGAAGCTACTCGTCGCAATAACCGGAGCAAGCGGCATAGCCTATGCGCTGCGCTTCCTCGAGGCGCTGAAAGAGCTTGGCATAGGCTATGAATGCATACTCAGCGACGCCGCAGAGAAGATTCTGGAACATGAGGTGGGAAAAGCTGAGATTGACATGGAGCGCTGCTATGGTGAGCACGATATAGAGGCGCCCTTCTCAAGTGGCTCTTTCCGTGTGGATGCCATGGTGGTAATCCCCTGCAGCATGAAGACGCTGGCAGCCATCGCCAATGGATACGCCTCTAATTTAATCACGCGCAGCGCCGACGTAATGCTCAAAGAGCGCAGGACGCTGGTGCTCGTACCCAGAGAGACGCCGCTCAATGCGATTCATCTTGAGAATATGCTCAAACTCGCAAAGCTGGGTGCTGTTATTCTGCCTGCAATGCCCGCCTTCTATTCCAGACCAGAGAGCATAGATGACCTGCTCAACTTCATCGCCGGCAAGGTGCTCGACACCCTAGGAATAGAAAACAACCTCTACAAGAGGTGGGGAGGCGAATGAAAGACCTGCGGGATTTTTTGAAGGCCGACCTCAAAATAAAGGAGGAGGTGGACCCTGAGTATGAGGTGAGCTACCTTCTGCATGAGAACCCGCGCAGGACACTGCTCTTTGAACGCATAAAGGGCAGCAGACTGCGCGTTGTGGGCAACCTGATAACCTCGCGCGAGCGCATGTGCGAAGCCCTGGGCACCACAAAGGAGGAGTATATTCATCACGTTGTGAGGGTTGCACAGAGCTGCGAGGAGGGTGAGTTTCACATCGCTGCCAAGGCACCAGTGTACGAGAAGCGCTGCTCCAGCCTCAGGGAACTGCCCATACTGAAGCACTTTGAGAAGGATGCTGGCAGGTACATAACCTCAGGCGTGGTAATAGCCAGAGACGAGGAGCATGGCAGGAATGCAAGTGTGCATCGCATGCTTGTGCTGGACGACAACCACCTGGCTATCCGCATAGTGGAGCGCCACCTGTATGAGTACCACAAGAGGGCAGAGGAGCGGGATGAGGCCCTTGAGGTGGCAATAGTCATAGGCATGCACCCCGCGCTGCTCTTCGCCTCAAGCTACTCCTTTGGGATAAATCAGGATGAGCTCTGCCTTGCCTCTGCCTTCATGGGCGAGGCCATTGAGCTGGCTGAATGCAAAACCGTAGACCTCGAGGTTCCGGCGAATGCTGAGATTGTGATAGAGGGCAGGCTTTTGCCTCATGAGCGTGCGGAGGAGGGGCCTTTCACAGACATCACCGGCACCTACGATATAGTGAGAAAGCAGCCGGTGATTGAGGTTTCCCGGATTTACCACCGCAGTGATGCGATATACCATGCCCTTCTCCCGAGCAGCGTGGAACACCGCCTGCTCATGGGAATGCCCCAGGAGCCAAGGATATTCACCTCAGTCGCAAAGGTGGCGAGGGTGAAGAATGTGCTGCTAACGCCCGGTGGATGCAACTGGCTTCACGGCGTCGTTGCCATAGAAAAGCGCAGCGAAGAGGACCCAAGGAAGGCAATTCTCGCAGCCCTCGAGGGGCATCCCAGCATGAAGCACGTCGTGATTGTGGACGAGGACGTAAACATCTACAACACCGAGGAGGTGGAGTTCGCCATAGCCACGTGCTTCCAGGGGGACCGTGACCTGGTGATGATACGCGGTGTTCGCGGCTCCTCCCTTGACCCGAGCGCCGGCAAAAGTGGAATTACAACAAAGCTCGGTCTGGACGCAACCAAACCCCTGCACAACCTCTCAGCCTACGAAAAGGCGAGAATCCCCCGAAAGTAAAATTATTCGGTAATCTTTGGCACCTTGAAGGTTAGCTCTGTGCGTTCTGCTGGATTTACTGAGACTCTGGTTTCCTGATAGTTGAACTCCAGCCTATCCGGGTCGAGCCATCTGAGCTTAACCAGATGTTCACCCGGCTTTACCTTGAAGGGCTTGTATTCATAGCTGGCGCCTGAGTTTATAAACTCCCCTCTGGGAATGCTGTCCAGGATCACCTCAACAAATAACCTGTCGTCGTCTTCATTTACAACCTTTACCACCACCTCGCCGCTGAGGTGGGGCGAGAGGATGAGCCCTAAAATCTGCTCCCTGAGGGAGGTGCTTACGTCAACAAGAAGCAGCTTCACCGGCTCGAATTTCGGAGTCACGCGGTGGCTGACCAGGAAGTCTGCCGTAACCTCGGGGATTTCATTACCCTTCACATAGACCACCGGCGCCCTGTAGACGGCTGCAAGAAACACAGCCTCGCTGCCCGGCGCTTCTCCGTTCGCAACCACGATGGTGTCGTAACCTCTGGCGACCTCAGCCAGCTTTACAGCAGTTTCATAGCGCGTCTCGCCCGCGATGCGCTCAACCCTCGCAATTGAGGCTAGCTTTTCCTCCACCTCCCGCGAAACCGCCTTCTCTCCTCCCAGGACGATTATTTTGCGTGGTGAGAACCTCTCAAGCGCATCAAGCGTGGCATCTGGCAGCTCTCCTGGCCTGGTGAGGAGCACCGGTATGCGGTTGCTCCTCGCGTAGGCTATTGCCGCTGTTGCATCTGCAGGGATGTCTCCCCTAGCTATGAGCACAGTGTTCGGATAGGTGAGGTAGATATACTTCTTCAGTGCAAGGGAGGCGGCTATGTCATATACGTCGCCTGTTATGGGCTCAACCTTTGTGAGCTTCTCCTTTATCCCCTCTGGCGCAGGGTTGTAGCCCAGCGCCGCAATGGCTGGGAGAAGGGGCTCCTCCGCCTGATAGAACTGCGCACCTTCGAGGCGCTTTTCCTTCACCGCTTTGAAAAGCGACGCTGAGGTAACCACATTTAAGCCCTCCTCAAATGCTGGTTCTACTCCGGGACCGCCACCGCCAACAGCTACTGGCTTCGCCGCCGAGGCAACGCTCACCGAAATGCTCGCCTGATTGTCGCTTTCATTTTTCTCTGAAAAGGCATTGAGCGGGTCAACCCTCACTGTTACTGTGTGCGTCCCAGAGGCAGCGCCGGACCAAGTGAAGTTGACAGTTGCGTTGGAGCTGGCGGATATGTTGAGGGTTTTATTTGCATAGCTGGCAGAGTTCAGCAGAAACTCCACCTGAACCTTCTGGGCGCTTATGTTGCCTGTGTTGTGCACTGTCGCTGAGACGGTGATGGTGTCGCCCTGCTTTGGCGATGCTGGGGAGTAGGTTATGTCAGCTGAGGCAAGGGAAAGCTCAACACCAGAGTCGTAAATTGTTATTATGCCGCTCCTGGAGAGCCTTCCTGGCAGGGATGAGTAGTTGGCATAAACTGTTATGTTGTAGCTACCAGAGGATGTGATGTTTACCGGGAAGGTGTGGATGAGCGTAGAGTTTGCGGGCACGCTTACAGTGGTGAAGTTGTAGGTGGTGCCGTTTAGGGTGAGGTTGAG
>NZ_JBPMGE010000044.1:0-13859 GCF_054014795.1 Candidatus Pyrohabitans sp.
GGTTTGGCTCTCCCTCTGTGGGATGGGCGGAAACCCAGTTGCTGCTGTTATCCAGGTCAGGACCATGAATCTGTATTGACTCATTTGCATTGTTTGCGGTGATTCCGGCATCGCCGGTGCTCCATCCTCCTGAAACGCCATCTCCATTTCCTCCACCATACCTTACAAAGTCGATGAGATTGCCCTCTGAGTCATAAAGGCCAACCTCGTCCCCGGCATCATCCAGCATCTCAGAACCCCTTCCAAGATAGATGGTTGCGTTTCCATCAGAAGCATTCAAATCACTGGTTCCACTCCCCATGTAGATGACAACAAAGCCAAACTTGCTCAAGCCAGAGACATCTGGAAGAGTTTCGTTATCGCCATCGAAGGTTGTAATTTTATAGCCAGAAAGATTGACATCACCCCACCCGTCATCCCACACATAAAGCTCTATAAATTCGTCCGTAAGGTCAGTGCCGGAGGTGTTGTAATAAATCTCATTAATCATTATTTTTACCCTTGGCGCTACGAGGGGGAGGTAGTCCACATTTCCAGTAGAAACCGTATAATTTGAATCGCATATCCCGTCCTCGTCCGCATCTGAGCATGCGGTCTCATTCTGCGAGAACCCTGTGCCATCTGGCAGAGCCCATAAGTTACCACCGAGGTAGGGGCCGCCGACAATGTTTGTACCGCTGGTCCTGGTTGCGTTCCAGAAGTTGGTACCGGTATCCTGAGCGTTGTTTGTGTTATTGAAGTAGTTGTTGTAGATGGTATTGCCGGTAGACGAGGACAGGTAAACCCCGTAGTAGTTGTTTTCAATGGTGTTGTTCACTATTATTCCATTCTGAACATTTAGGTAGTATATACCATTATTCCAGTTCGTTACATTCAGGTTCTTCACGGTGACGTTGGTAAGAGTGGTCGTAGGACTAAAAACATATACCCCATATGTGCCAGTTCCGCTTCCATTAATCCTGAAACCAGCACCGTCGAGGATTACATCGCTGGCGGTAATATTGATACAGCTGGCCACAGTGCCGTTTGTTATGTTTGTGTTGAGCACATATGTGCCACTCTGATTTATTACCTGACAGGAGCTTACATTTGTCGCTCCACCAACCACGGCGACTAAGAGTAAAAATCCTGAAATAAAACCAATGAATACAGAGAATTTACCCTCCTTTCCGCCCAACTCCTGCCCTCCTTTCCCATCATTTCCGTTTCCTCCCTGTATAAAGTCTCTTTATAACATATGATTTTTCAACAATATATAGTTTCCGATTTTGTGCTGTGTTTTATATTAAACTAAATATGCCAGTATTAAGAAGTGGGTCAGCATTTTCATTATCGCAAAATTTTAGCAAAATTCCAGATATTATCCAGATATACGCTGTTTCTTCAGATTCCGCACAATAATTTTGGTTAATATTAATCTATAGTATATCACTAACCCCACCTCTATACCATTGGTGCAGAAGTAAAGGTGTACTCATCAGATTCCTTAATAACAGGCTACATCTTTGATTTCAGCTTTTTATAGTTTCCTCGCTGGCATTCCCGCAACCTTTTTCAAAGCTCCTGCCCACTAATTACCATGCTCACCATCGACGGCAGCTACGGCGAGGGCGGCGGGCAGGTGCTCCGCACAGCACTGGCGCTGAGTGCAATAACAGGCAAAGCGGTTGAGGTTGTGAACATACGCGCCAATCGCCCAAAACCGGGCCTGGCTACGCAGCACATGCACGGGGTGCGCGCCCTGGCGAGGCTGTGCAATGCCCGCGTGGAGGGCGCGGAGGTGGGCTCAACCCGCGTTTACTTTGAGCCCCGGGAAATAACGCAGCAAAGGCTGCGCATCGACATAGGCACGGCGGGCAGCATCTCGCTCATCCTTCAGGTTCTGCTTCTGCCATGTGCCTTTGGCAGGGGTGAGGTGCTGCTTGAAATTAAAGGCGGCACCGACGTGCGCTGGTCACCGCCCATAGACCACGTTAAGCATGTACTCCTGCCTGTGGTGGCAAAGCTCGGCTTCAGCGCAGAGCTTGAGGTTCTCGCAAGAGGCTACTACCCCAAGGGTGGAGGCAGGGTAAAGGTGAGAATAAAACCTGTTGAAAAGCTTAAGGGCATGAGGCTGCTCCAGCGGGGAAAACTTCTCGGCGTTGAGGGCACAGCCCACGCAAGCAACCTGCCCAGGCACATAATAGAGCGCGAGGCGATGGCGGCTAAGCAAGTGCTGGCCGAGTATGCCCCTGAGATAGCCCTGGAGGAGAGGAACGACTTCTCCACGGGGACGGGTATAGTGCTGTGGGCGGTTTATGAGCACACCCGCCTTGGAGCGAGCGCCCTGGGTGAGAGGGGTAAGCCTGCGGAACGCGTTGGTGAGGAGGCTGCGCGAGCCCTGCTCGCAGAGATTAAAAGCGGCGCTTGCGTGGATGTGCATCTGGGGGACCAGATAGTGCCCTTCCTGGCCCTCGCAGAGGGAAATTCAAGCTTCACCGTCAGAGAGCTCACAGGCCATCTGAAGACCAACATATATGTAACAGAGCAGATTCTGGGTACAGAGTTTAAGGTCAGAGAAGAGCAGGAGCTCTTCCGCATAGGTGTCAGAGGGATAGGTTTTGAGAATAGATACCCCCGTAAAAGATAAAACAGGTAAGGTACTACTTCATAAATATGGCAGAGCAGAAGCAGCCAGAGATAAGATTTGTCGAGGGTATCGTTGCCGACGCAGTTGAAGATGTTGTCTATCGAATGTGCCCCATGCACCTCATGCGCCTGGAGGAGCGCATGAAGGAGCTCAGGAAGGGGGAGATACTGGAGCTTCAGACCGACTACGAGGGTGCACTCGCCGACATACCCGACTGGTGCAGGAAGACCGGGAATGAGCTCATAGGTGTTGAGGACACCGGAGAGTTCTTCAAGTTCTATGTGAAAAAGACAAGGGATTGAAAATGCTTCGCGTGTATCTTGACCACATGGCCACAACGCCGCTTAACAGAGAGGTACTCGCAGCGATGCAGCCCTTCCTTGAGAATAGATTTGGAAATCCTTCAAGGGTTTATGACCTTGGCGTGGAGGCCAAGGATGGGATAGAGGACGCCCGCAGGAGGGTCGCCGAACTGATAAACGCCTCGCCCGGGGAGATCATCTTCACCTCTTCAGGGTCAGAGGCGAATAACCTGGCTGTCAGGGGTCTGGCGAGGGCGAATGAGCGCAGGGGTATGCACGTTATAACCTCCGAGATAGAGCATCACTCAACCCTCAATGCCTTCCGCTCCCTGCAGAAGGCAGGCTACGTTGTGACACTGCTGCCTGTCAACGCCTACGGGGAGGTGAGTGTCGAGAAGCTGGAGAGCGCCATTACGGAGAGAACAACACTCGTCTCTGTGATGCTCGCCAACTATGAAGTCGGCACCCTGCAGGCGGTGAAGGAAATCGCCGAGGTGGCCCACGAGAAGGGAGCACTGGTGCATACTGACGCAGTAGCAGCCGGTGGAAACATACCCATAGACGTTAAGGAGCTGGGCGTTGATGCGCTTTCACTCTCTTCGCACACCATGTATGGACCCAAAGGCGTGGGTGCGCTATACCTTCGCGAGGGCCTGCGCATAGTACCCCTCATATACTCAGGCATTCAGGAGGAGGGGCGCAGAGGTGGCACAGAAAATGTCGCCGGCATAGTCGGCTTCGGCAAGGCTGCGGAGCTGGCGCTGAGACACCTGGACAAGGTGGAGAAGATTCGCTGGCTGCGCGATAAGCTGATAGAGGGCGTGCTCGAGGTTGAGAAGGTTGAGCTGACAGGGCATCCCGAGAAGCGCCTGCCGAACCATGCGAGTTTTATCGTGGAGAGCGTGGATGGCGAAGCGCTGATGATGGCGCTGAGCTTCGAGGGCATATACATGGGCAACGGCACAGCGTGCATATCGCAGGTGCTGCGCGCCTCGCCGATTCTGCTTGCGATGGGCTATCCCTCGCAGCGCGCCCAGTGCAGCGCCATATTCACCCTGGGGAGGGAGACCACAAAGCGCGACATAGAGTATGTGCTCAGCAAGTTTCCGGGCGTGGTGGGGAAGCTGCGCAGGATATCGCCGCTGTGGGACAAGTAACCCTGATGCAATTCTACTCCAGCCTGATCTCCTCAAAGCCTGTGTAGGGTACGAGCACCTCAGGCACCTCTACGCTTCCATCCTCGCGCTGGTAGTTCTCGAGGATTGCCACCAGGGTGCGCTCAGTCGCCACGAGGGTGCTGTTTAGGGTGTGCACATACTGTGTGGGCTCACTCGGGGAGTCGCGGAAGCGTATCCTTGCGCGCCTTGCCTGGTAATCTGTGCAGTTGCTGCAGGACACGACTTCGCGGTACTTACCCTGCCCCGGCAGCCATGCCTCGATGTCGTACTTCTTCGCCGCCACGGTGCCTATATCGCCAGTGCATATGTTCACCACGCGGTAGGGAATGCGAAGCTTCTGATAAACCTCCTCGGCGTTGGCGAGCAGGCGCTCGTGCTCCTTCCAGCTCTCCTCGGGACGGGCGAAGACGAACTGCTCCACCTTCTCAAACTGGTGCACCCGGAAGATGCCCTTGGTATCCCTGCCATGCGCCCCCGCTTCCTTCCTGAAGCACGGGCTCACGCCCGCATAGCACAGAGGCAGGGCTTTGCCTTCCAGGATTTCATCCATGTGCATCGCGAGTATAGCGTGCTCCGAGGTGGGTATGAGGTATAAATCCTCGCCCTCCACCTTGTATATCACATCCTCAAAATCTGCCAGGTCCGTAGCCGCCTCCTCGGCGGCGCGGCGCAGCATGTAGGGCGGCTGGAGCAGGGTGAAGCCTCTCTCCGCGAGAAAGTCCAGGGCAAAGGTTATAAGCGCATAGTTCAGCTTCACCAGCTGATTCTTCAGGTAGTAGAACCTCGAGCCTGCCACTTTAGCGGCGCGCTCTATGTCGAATAAATTCAGAAGAAGCGCAAGGTCGATGTGATCCCTGGGAGGGAAGTCAAACTCTCGCGGTTTGCCCCAGGTGCGCACCACGACGTTGTCCTCCTCGCTCTCACCCACGGGCACGCTCTCGTGAAGCAGATTGGGCATGCGCATGAGCAGGCTTCTTAGCCTCTCCTCGAGCTCCTCCACCCGTGCCTCAAGCTTTTTAATCTCTCCGGGGATGCGCCTGACCTCAGCCACCTTTGCGGAGATGTCCTCACCTCTCGCCTTGAGCTCCGAGATTTCCTTGCTCAGCACATTGCGCTGGCGGCGCAGCTCATTCAGGCGCGTTAGTGAGGAGCGCCACTCTCTATCCAGAGCTATAATCTCATCTACCTGCTTCAGCTTATCATGGGCGCGGCGCTTCTTTAAATCCTGCCTCACAACCTCTGGTCTCTCCCTGAAAAGATTTATGTCCAGCATAGCTACAGCCTCAGTATTTCACTTACCAGCTTCTCACAGAAGAGCAGGTCGTCTATGGTTGCGAAGAGCGTGCCAGCGCTGGAGTGCTCCACGTAGCTGACCACATCTCTGCCCCGCTTCTCTGTCTTAACCTTCAGACCTCTGGGGGCGATGCGGTTATCCAACTCAAGGAGGTACGCTACTTGCGAAGCCTCCTCCTCACTGGCATACTGAAACACAAGTTTTGTGCGCGCAAGCATCTACTCACCAAGCTGCTCCCTTATCCTTTCTTCCACGTGCCTTAAAAACTCTTCTTCCCTGCCCTTTGGTATCTTAGCCCCCGCGGCTATGTCGTGGCCACCTCCTTCGCCCTGCACAAGCTCGCTGGCATAGAGCATCGCCTTGCCCAGGTTGAGCCCGTTCTCCACCAGCTCACGATTCCCCCGCGCAGATACCTTGACCCCGTCATCCTCCGCATCCGCGAAGGCGATTATCGGCTTTATCGGGTTGAGTTTTCTCGAGTTTAGCATCATCCCGGCCACGGTGCCTATGACATTCTCATTTATCTCATCACCCGCATACAGCGCATACACCGAACCTTCATCCCTAATCTTTTCCAGGTTCTGGGTAATCCAGTTGTAGCAGGTGCTCAAATACTCGCGGTGCTCACGCAGCATGCCCAGAGAGCGGCGGTATAGCTCAGACCTCTCCCCAAGGCAGACCGCCAAGCCTATGCCGTAGTGCTCGTGCTTACCGCAGGCATTGAGCAGCGTCGCAAACTCCTTTGCATCCCGCAGGGGTGTGCGTATCTCCTCCTTTAGCAGGGTTACCACCTCGCCCACAATGCTCTCTGCTATGTGCGGTGGTACGCGGTGCTCTATCATCTTCAGTATCATCGCCGTCGTCAGGCGCTGCCTCTCCTCATGCGTCAGGTCTGCGAGCATAACAAAGCGCTCGTCCCGCTTTACGGGTATGTCGAGCTCACTTAGGAACTGCAAACTGGCGCTCTCGCTCCCGCTCAGTCCGGGAATGAAAGGCTCTGTGGTGTACTCGATGGCCTTGTAAAGCGGCCTCGTCTGCCTGCCGAAGAGGCGAAGGTCCTTCTCCACGCGCAGCACACCGGCGGCCTCACCCTCCTTCAGGATTGCTCTATTCAGCCCGCGAAAGGCGCCGCTGTTCTCCTGGAGGTCGCCCACCGCCCCAACTATCGCCAGCGCCGCAAGCTCCGCCACCCGGAATCCGGTCCCGGGTAACTCCTCGCTGTCACCGCTCAATGCCCTGGCAAAGAGATAGGCCATGCCGGAACCGCTTACCTCTCGCGCCCCGTCGATGCTAAAGGCGTGGGCATTGATGTTGTGCTCCAGCTCAGCCCCGAGTTCCTTGGGCTGGTGGTGGTCCAGGATAATCACTCCGGTGTCCTTCAGATGCTTCTGTATAAGGTCCACCTGTCCGGAGCCGAAGTCGGTAAATATAACCATCTCCGGCTTCTCTTCGGCAAGCTCTACAATAAACCTCTCCTCAAGCTGCTTGACGCAGCGGGTGTGGCAGGGATAGCCCAGGAGGGTAACAATGCGGTGGACAATAGCCCCAGAGCTTATACCGTCAGCGTCGTGGTGGGTGACAACCTTTGGGATGCCCCCCCGCCGGAGAAAATCCTGAAGAAAATCTGCTGCCTCTTCCAACGCATGCTCAAGTTTTGGAGGTACCGCCTCCATTGTGCTCCCCGAATAAAAGGGTGAGGATTTACCTCACCAGAAGTTTGGCCTTGTCTATGCTGTACTTCCAGTCAGCTGGAAGTCTGCCCTCACTCTTGTAGTACTTCACAAGTCTGCGTATCTTCGCCTCAACCAGCTGCTGAGCGCGCTTCGCCACCACATCCTTCTTGTGCTCTTTTCTATGTTTGTCTATGGCTACTGCCCTCTTTATGAGGTTCATAAGGTCCTCGGGTATGTCGTAGCGAATGCCCTTCTCCTCGAGGGTTTTTGTAAGCTTCTTACCCGTGATGTACCTGCTTAAGGGCACGCCGTACTGGTCGCGAAGTATTATTCCTATCCTGCTGGGCGACTCGCCCCGCTTTGCCAGCTTGACTATTATGTCCTCAACTTCCTCTTTGCTGAGCTCTATCCACTCAGGTGGTGAGGTGCGATAAGGACGTGTGGAGCCGGACTTACCTCTTCGCCTGGTATGCATCCTTGCCATGATATACCTCCATAAAAATGAACAAATCGCAAGCTGAAGATTCACATCGTAAAGTTTTCCGGAAGGTGAATCTCCCTTGTTAAATACACAGTGAAATTTTTATTGATTACTGCACTATATACTTGACAGAAGAGCTGGAAAAACCTATCTTCTTCTGTTTGATGCATATTCCTTAGAAAACAGTGTTGCGCATCTCTTTTCAGAAGGGATACTGTTATACTACTATAACAGAAAAGCTTTTATATTCGTCTTGTTGTATTGATTAACAGGAACAATATGAAGATTGCTGACCACCTGGAGAAGATAAGGAGATTTGAGAATACCCTCAGGAAGCTTGACGACGAGGAGGACCACGAGACGATTGTCGAGCTGTGCGTACTCATGGCGTCTCACTACGTTAACGCAGCACTGCACGCTACCGAGAGGGTACGGCAGGACAGGGACATCAAGCACAACAGGCTGGAGGGCTTTGTGCGCAGAGAGGAGTGCTTCGGCAGCGAGAGCGCCAGGGTTGCGAACCTCATCGGCTCCCTGGAAAGGCTCAGGCCAGGGCAGGCCTACGGCAGGGGCAGAGATGGTGAGGTGGCAAGGAGAGCAAGAGAGCTGTGCACAGAGATAAAGAGAATATGCGGAGGTGTCATCGGTGATTGAGGAAGCCCTAAAGTTTGCCAGGCGGGTGAGAGAAGCAAAGCCCCAGCAGGTGCTGTCGCTGGTTCTGTTCGGCTCCGTGGCGAGGGGCGAGGCAACCAGAGAATCTGACATCGACATTGCCGTGATCTACTCAGAAAAGGACGCCGAAGTGATGAGAGAGCTGGAGTCGATGGCGGGTGGAAAGATACAGCTTACCCACCTCTCGCTGGACGAGCTTAGAGAGGAGCCCACTGTTGCCGGCGCCCTCTCAGGTGAGGGTGTGCTCCTCTATGGCAGGCCGGTGAGCATAAGGGCAGAAGACATAGAGCTGAGACCCATGATGATAATCTCCTATGACACCAGCAGGCTGAGCGGAAATGCAAGGAGCAGGCTGCACAGGGCACTCTACGGCGGAGTCTCCACCTACGTCAAGGGCGGACAGAGAGTGACAAAGCGCTATCCCGGTGTGGTCGAAGAAGTTGGAGCCGAGAGGCTGGGGAGAGGGGTCCTTATGGTGGAAAGAAGAAAGTACCCCAGGATAGTGGGTACGCTAAAAGCCTACGGCGCAAGGTACAGGGAGATACCAGTCTGGACGTACTAAGAAGCGGGCTTTGTGCAGAACTCCTACCCGTGACCTAAACAGGATTTGCCTACACCTTCCGCCTGTGCCTCAGCACCACGCCTAGGCCTCGGGTGGCGCTGGTAAGTTCGCCGCCGCTGAGCAGGGCTCTGCCCACTCCCACGACTTCCCCGTTGTACACAGCGATAACCTCATCTCCAGGCCTTATCTCCCCGCCAGCATGCTCTATGCCAGGGGTGAAAATGTTGTTGCTCTCTGGGAAGAAGCCGAGTTCCACTACGTAGCCCGAGAAGTTCCTCAGAAGCTCGCCACCGCGCAGCGTGAGCGCGAGATAGCCGTGCTTTTCGCTTATCGCCGCTATCTGCTCCCCTCTGTAGAATATCCTGCGCCTCCTTATCTTCGCCTCTTCGCGGATGAGCGCATCGCCAGCTCCAGGACCAAACTGGAAGTCCACTACCTTTCTCACCCTCTCAAGCGGGTTGTACCTTGCCCGCGGTTTATCCTGAAGCACCTCGTGAATTCGCTGTGCCAGGGTTCTGAGCGACTCCTCGCTGAGAAGCTTCTCTCCAGCCACGATTTCTATACCAAGAGACTCGCACACCTCAGCGTAGGCTTCACCCGCATAGCACAGCATCTTACCATTAAACTTCGCCGCATAGCTCCGCAGTGCCCCTGCGAGAATCTCCTTCTCCTCTCCGCTCCAGTGGCCTGTTACTGTGGTATCGTAGCAGCACGCAGGGTACAGGTTTTCCAGCTCTCTGGGCACCAGGGCGAGGGGTGAGGTTAAGATTACCTCATGCACAAGGCCACGTCTGCCTCTGGAGCCGCGTTTAATCGCCTGAATGAAGCGTCGATGGGAGGGCGAGGAGGAGTAGGGCTTTGTGGCAGAGCATGGCAACAGCACCGCCAAGGCTGCGCTCTCCGGCGGAGTGTAGCGCTCCCTGATACGGCGCCTCCACCTCACCACCTCTGGGCGATGGAGGCTTTCACTGGAGATGTAAGCAACGCTGATATTCATTTTCTCTTCCTCAGCTTAAGTAGTATTCTCTCTGAAATCATTTATAGCCTTTTTAATTCTGTTAAGGAATTTTTCAGCCGCATCGATTACAAATTCAGCTTCTTCTTTATAAATTGGCCTAAAAATTGAGTAATCCGCCTCTTCTCTTAGTTCCTCTGCCTCATGAATAGCCTTCCCATATTTTCGCTCTATTATATCTTTTTGAACGAATTCAAGACCAAATTTAGATATAACTCCCCTATGAGTTTTAGCATCAATTTCCTTTGTTTTAAGTAAAGCTTTAGCGGCAAAAAACATCGAATAATATGCCCTACTAATTGCATCTTCATAGTAACCTTCGCCGAGTAATATTTCAGCTGCTTTGAGTCTGTCTTCAGATTTTTTTAAAAGAACGTCGATTTCATCCAACTACTACACCTTCATCCACGATATTTTTTATAAAAGATGTGCGCATTTTTATTAATTTCTCATAATCTTTTCTTGAGATCACCTTTGCAGAAATATATTCACCAGTTTCCATAAGCAGGTCAAACGCGAGTCCCAATATTTCTCTTCTCAGCTTAAAATTCTCAACTTTAGTAATAATGAGCACATCTATGTCACTCTCTTCCACATTTTCCCCTCTTGCAAAACTTCCAAATAGGATAATTTTCTCTATCTCATCTCCATATTTCTCTTTAATCAGCCTGACAAATTTTTCAAGTGCTTCTCTTTTTCGGGTCATTGTTTTTAACCTGCCCTCTTCGCATTATTGGTGTTTCCTCAGGGACGTACTCTAGAATAGATTTTCCCATTGAAGCATAAAAAATCTTCCGCTGGATACCAATGGCAAATTAGACTATCTCTTCCTCAGCTTAATCAGAGCTGCAAGCAGAATTGTTGCGCCGAGCAGGGCGGCGATGTAATAGCCGAGCCTTTCTTCCTTCCTCTGCACCTCAACGTAGGAGTACTTAACCTTAACCCGCTCCTCATCGTCTTCCTTCCACTTTATCACCACGTCCACGGGGTAGCGCTGCTGGGATGCATCGCTGTCCACATCCACGTGGAATTCTGCAATCGCCTCCTCTCCCGGTGCCAGGCGCTCTATGTAGTACTCGTTGCCCACAGGCGTGAAGGGATAGTTGGCGCGCAGGGTTAGCCTTATCTCCTCTGCGGGTTTTGTCCCTGTGTTAGCTACTGTAAAGTTGACCCTCTGCTGTGATTCCCCCGTAGTTACCAGGCTGTGCACCGGCTTTACCTCAAACTCCGCCTCCTCGTATATTGAAATCCTCAGACTGGCGTTTTTACTGACCCAGTGGAGCTTGCGGTCCTGATACGCTATGCGCACAGGAAGCGAATACTCACCCGGCTTTAGAGCATCCTCGGCCTCAATGGTTATGCCAGCGCTCGCAGAGCCTTTGGCTGGGATGTCGCCCAGGTAAATGCTCTCGCTGCTCCAGAGCACATCCAGACCAGGAACGTCGCGGGGGTATATCAGCAGATTTCTTGCCATATCACTGCCCAGGTTAACTGCCTTTACCGCGAGCTTGAATGTATCCCCTGGCCTGGGCTTTGCAGGCGTCGATGATTTAACATACACCTCCACCTCGGGTTTGCCGTACACCGTAATTGTTATGGGGTGAATCTCTGTGAACCTCTCCCTTCCGCCTCTGGTGCCTATGGCATCGCTGTATCGGGTGTAGGTTAGCACAGCCTTTATTGTGTATTCTCCAGCTTCAGCGGTGGGGTCCACACTCATGTTGTAGCTCACACTGGCCCCGCTTCCCTTCCATCCCGGCAGTTCAAAGCCGAGACCTCTCAGGCGCTTTGGCTGAGTTGGACTGACCTCGAGAAAGGGATATTCACCCTCCAGGTAAACATAGGCATCCTCCACAGAGCCGAACCACTCCCAGACGTTTCGCACAGTAAAGGAGAGGGTGAAGTTATCTCCGGGATGGATTTCCTCAGGGCTCAGCGTCAGGTCGCTTATAAGCAGAGCATACCCGCCCCCCAGCTGGGCGCTGGCTGAGCTGAGCAGAACAAGGGCTGTAAGAAGGGGTATTAATCTTTTCATTTTACACCTCCCAGGGTCTTTTTGAATGAGTAGGAGCCGAGAAGGAACATCGTCAGGGCGAAGGCTGAAATCACGGCAAGGTTAAGGACAAGGGTCTCCCAGATTATTCCGCGAATCATTATCGCTCTCGCGGCGTCGGTGGCATAGGTCATGGGATTTACTATTGCAAGGGGACGCATCCAGTCTGGCATGGACTCAAGGGGATAGAGCCCGCCGGATAGGAACCACATTGGCATTATAATAACCATCATCATCACCATGAGCTGCTCCAGCTCGGTGATGCGCGTACCGATGGCGGTACTCATTCCAATGAAACCGAAGCCGGCGATGAACATGAGGAGGATTATCATGAGGAAGCCTGTAGCACCGCTTTTGAGGTGCACGCCCATCAGAATGGCCACTACCAGCGCAACAATACCGCTGGTTATGCTCTGGAGCACGCCGGCGAATATCTTGCCCAGTATTATCGCATCCCGAGATATTGGCGAAACCATGAGCATCTTCAGGGTGCCGAACTCACGGTCGATGATGAGGTTGAGTCCACCCGAGAAGAAGGCTGAAAACAGAATTGTCATCATCACAACCCCCGGCGCTAAATAGTCAAGATACTCTATCCCCCTGCCGAAGAGGGTATTCTTCTCAACCATCACATCGCTGCTGGTAAGGGCGATGCTATCCGAGAAGACTCGCGTCGCACTGGTCACATGGGCCACAAGGGTGCTGGAAACCTGGGGCGTGGTTTCGTCAAGGCTTAAGACGACGCTCACTTTCTCACCCGAGGCGAGCTTCTTACTGAAGTCTTCGGGAATGTAGAGTACGCCATAGACCTCGCGGTTTTTTAGCATCTTCTGTGCCGTCGCGAGGTTTGTGTTCTTTATATCAAGGGTGGTGCCGGTATTAAGGATGTTGATGTAAGTGAGGGAGAACTCACCCGTATCACCCATGACAACCGCGAGGGGTATGTGGTTAACCTCCCCTCCAAAGGCGGAGCCGAAGATGACTATCCACATCATGGGAAACACCAGAGCCCTAACTACTGGGAGCATTGGGTTCTTAATCCATATCAGCATCTCCTTCCAGAACACCACATAGAGTTCGCGGAGAAAGCTCAATGCTTGAGCCTCCTAGCGAGATACTTCATCATGCCGCTTCCTGAGCCAAGTTCTTCGCGAATGCCTCTTCCGGTGTAGTGGATAAACACATCCTCGAGCGTGGGTTCCCTTACGGAGATGGAGGCTACCTTAACCCCGAGCTTGTCTGCGAGGAGGAAAATCTCTTTTAAGGCGTATTCTCCCCGCTTAGCTGAGACGGTAATCCTGTTCCCCTCCATCTTCTTTATCTGACAGCCGCATTCTTTCTCAAGTGTTTTTGCAAACTTTTCTTCCGCACCGGAAACTTCTATTTCAATTATGTCGCCCTCGCCGATTTTGTCCTTTAGCTTCTGGGGTGAGTCTATGTCGAGAATTTTTCCGTGGTCGATTATGCATATTCTGTCGCAGAGGTAGTCTGCCTCCTCCATATAGTGGGTGGTGAGAAAGATGGTAACCCCTTTGTCGCGATTTAATGTCTGTATATACTCCCATATCTTCCGCCTCGTCTGCGGGTCTAAACCTATGGTGGGCTCGTCGAGGAAGATTACCTCCGGCTCATGCACCAGCACCTTGACCAGCTCCAGCCTGCGCTTCATCCCGCCCGAGAAGGTCTTGACCCTGCTGTCGGCACGTTCTCTTAAACCCACAAGCTCCAGCAGCTCTGGAATCCTTGCCTCAACCTCGTGCCTCCTCATGCCGTATAGCATGCCGTGAAACAGAAGATTCTCCCTGGCGGTGAGGTCGCCCTCCAGCACCACTTCCTGAGGCACCAGACCTATTCTGCGCCTTACCTGCGATGCCTCGCGAACCACGTCTAAGCCCGAGATGTACGCTTCGCCGCTGGTTGGGAGGAGGAGTGTTGTGAGCATGTTTATGGTGGTGGTTTTACCTGCGCCGTTGGGACCGAGAAAGCCAAATATCTCCCCC
>NZ_JBPMGE010000045.1:0-8106 GCF_054014795.1 Candidatus Pyrohabitans sp.
TGATAGCGGGGGGTCGATTTGAACGACCGCTCTCCGGGTTATGAGCCCGGCGGGATGGACCTGGCTACCCCACCCCGCTGTGGTTTGCTAAGATAGGGGTGTAAGTTACCATCTTAATCCAAATATATAATCTTTTCCCCGCCTCAGTGGGATATCATGCTGCGCAGGGGGATGTAGTAGGCGTACTCCCGGTAGGAAACACCCGAATCCCAGTGCCCTGTGAGCTTCGCCACCACTACAAAGAGGAAGAAGGTGGCGAGCATTAGTAAAGCATAGGTACTCTTGCCCAGGGGTAGAGGCCCCGCTTTCACAAAAAGCGCTCCCCTGGGGCAGCTATCAACGCAGGTAAAACAGGCGTTGCACTCGGGATTGCGCACCACCTGCTTTTCATGAACCTTTATATTGCCCTGGCATACCCGGGTGCATACCCTGCAGCCGTTGCACCTCTCAGAGTCCCTCCTAACACCCGTTATGCCGGCGAGGGCCAGGAGCCCGAGGAGTGCACCATAGGGGCAGAGATATCTGCACCAGAAGTTTCTGAATGCGAGAGAGAGTAGCAGGAGGGCCGCAACAGAAACTATGGTATTTGTACCGGGATAAATCCAGAAGTCAAGAAGCTTTGCATCCACCACTTTATAATAGGGGGACTGGAGAAAGGCAGCCACAGCAGGGGCGCTCATATCTATGAGCACTATCTTTATGAAAAAGAGCATGAGGAGGTACTTTATCGACCTGAGGAGGATGTCAACAACAGGGTGTGGCCTCAGATTTCTGCCAAAAATCCTGGCACCTGCCCTTCCCATCGCCTCTGAGAGCGCACCAACCGGACAAATCCAGCCGCAGAAGCCCCTGCGAAAGAGCAGGGAGACTGTTAGCACTGCAAGGAGGATTACAAGAGCTGCGGGATGGACTACATCTATTGCGCGGTTAACCACCAGGTGCTTAAGGGCGACAAGCGCACCCACTGGCATAAAGGCGTCCACACTTTCAGGGCGGGCTACGTAGGGGGTAGCGCCGCCGGTATCAAAATGCCTGACAAAGAGGTAAAGGCGGTACCATATGTATATGGAGAACAGGACAAAGAAAGCCTGAACATAAAATCTCAGACGCCTCTCATTCAATTTTAGTTGCATGGTATAGAATATTATTTTTATTATTAATCACCATTTCCTCGAACATGTTCGCACAAAAAATATTTACAACGTTCCTCTCCCAAAGCTGGAGATGCTCGAAGTTATGGCAAGCGACGACACCCGCGAATACCTCTACTGGGGCACAGCCGAGGTCATAGCACGCGCAGTGGTTGTGGAGCGTGAGGAAGAGGCTGAGATAAAGCTTATAAATGTTGCCCGCCATCGACGAGGCGAGGGGCTGGGAAGCAGACTCCTTGAAAGGATAATCTCAGACTTCTCCCACAAAAATATTGCCACCTGGACATTCAATGGAAGGGCGGAGTGGTATGAGAGAAATGGGTTTGAAATCGCTGAAGAGCGCGCTTCCCTGTTAAAGATGGTCAGAAAGAATCAGTAGTAAAGAAGCTCTCTGAGCTCCTCAATGGCAACCTCCTTCTGAATCTCCTCCCGAATCTCGCGCTGCAGGTACTCAACCACGCGCTTCGCCTCATTTATCTTCTCGTGCTCCTCCATAAGTTCGTGGTAGAGCTCGCGCAGTCTTTCAACACGCTCCCATCCTCTCTGTCTTGAACTCTCATCAAAGCGGTGTACTATGCTCTCCAGCTTCGGGAAGGCTGCGAGCACATCCTCATTGACCTCTGGCAGGAGGGTCTCAATATAGAAGTGGTGCGGTGATATCTTGACCTCTATCAGGATGTCCTCACTTATGTGGTAGTACTTCCGGGGCCTGCCCTTTTCAATTTTCTCGAAGCGCGTCTCCAGTATACCCGCATGGCGCATTAGCTCCAGATGTTCTATAACCGCCTTCTGACCTATATTCAGGGTGTTGGAGAGTTCACTGACATAGCACGGCCTCTCAGACAGCAGATGAAGAATCTCTCTCCGTGTTTCATTTCCGAGCATATTCAGGAGAATCTCCAGATTCATGCATATTAAGGCAGGCGTTAACAATGTAAAAAATTTATTAACAAAAGGTAAGAAAAAGCTGCATTTCCGCAACTTATATATCTCAGAGACTGGAAATAATTAGCAGGGAGGTGGTAAGGATGTGGAAAGACCCATTTGAAGAACTTCGCAGCCTTGAGAGGCGTATGAACCAGCTTTTTGAGGAGCTCCTCGGTGAGCGCAGACAGGCGCTGCTTCCGATGCGCACCCCTGAAGTGCGCCAGCCTTTCGCAGACATCATGGACACCGGGAAGGAGCTCAAGGTAACAGTAGAGCTGCCGGGCGTTGAGAGGGAGAACATCCAGATCAACGCCACTGAGACCTCGCTGGATATAAGGGCAGAGGTCAAGCACGAGGAGGAAGAGAAGCGCGGTGACTATGTGCGAAAGGAGCGAAGCTATCGCGTCTTTCAGAGAAGCTTTACTCTTCCGGTGGAGGTTGACCCCAGCAAAGCTAAAGCAACATACAAAAATGGAGTGCTGGAGATAACCCTGCCAAAACTCAAGGAAGAGAAAAAGAGGAGCATAAAGGTGGAGTAATCTCCACCTTTTAATATTTCTTACAAAGGGTAAGAAAAGTATTTAGTAACAAAAAGTTAGTAAATGGAGGTCCGAAATGGAAAAAGGCGTACTTATAGAACTTTTCACTTCTCCAACCTGTCCCTACTGTCCGCAGGCTAAGAAGGTCGCGGAGAGGATAGTGAGGCGGATACCACAGGTGCTCATAATAGAACGCGATGTTTCCCGGCCGGAGAATGCCGAGATAGCGCACAGCTACGGTATTCAGGGCGTACCGGCTATGGTTATAAACGGAAGATACAGGATTACAGGTGTACCTGGAGAGGAGCAGCTCCTGCGCTACCTCTCCACCCTGTAAAACGGAGGTGATTCTAATGACAGAGATAGAACTCAAGGTGGCAGAAGCCAAGTCCAATGATGTTGGACGGGGAATAGCGAGAATTGACCCCCATGTCATCGAGGAACTCGGCCTCACCTCTGGCGATGTCATCCAGATTACAGGTAAAAAGAAGACCGTTGCAATTGTATGGCCCGGTTATCCGGAGGATGCCGGCCTGAGAATTATTCGCATTGATGGGTTTACGAGGAAGAATGCGGGCGTGGGTATAGACGACAAGGTGAAGATTCGCAAGCTCATTGCCCAGCCCGCGAGTGTGGTGAAGCTTGCACCCACAGAGCCGCTGCGCATAGTGGGGGGCGAAGGGTATCTGAGGCAGTACCTGGAAAACCGCGCTGTGAGCAGGGGGGATATGATAGAGCTCAACATAATGGGCAGGAGGATAGGCCTGGTGGTAACCAGTGTGCAGCCCCCCAGTGAGGCGGTGATAATCAACTATGCAACTCAGGTGAAGATAAGCGAGAAGCCGGCAAAGATTACAGAGACCAAGATACCCCGGGTAAGCTACGAGGACATTGGCGGACTCAGGGAGGAGATTCGAAAGGTCAGAGAGATGATTGAGCTCCCCCTGAAGTACCCCGAGGTCTTTGAGCGCCTGGGTGTTGAGGCACCCAAGGGTGTGCTCCTCCATGGTCCGCCGGGCACAGGAAAGACGCTGCTCGCAAAGGCGGTGGCAAACGAGACCAATGCCAACTTCTACAGTATCTCCGGGCCAGAGATTATGAGTAAGTACTACGGCGAGAGCGAGGAGAGGCTCAGAGAGATATTTAAGGAGGCTGAGGAGAACGCCCCCAGCATTATATTCATCGATGAGATAGACTCCATCGCCCCGAAGCGTGAGGAGGTTACCGGCGAAGTGGAGCGCCGCGTGGTGGCGCAGCTTCTCGCGCTGATGGACGGCCTCGAGAGCAGGGGGCAGGTTGTTGTTATAGGTGCCACAAACCGCCCCAATGCCCTCGACCCGGCTCTGCGCCGCCCGGGAAGGTTTGACCGCGAGATAGAGATAGGTATTCCCGACAGAAACGCAAGAAAGGAGATTCTGCTAATCCACACCAGGGGAATGCCCCTGCCAGAGGACGAGGAAGAGCGGAGGCGGATTATAAAGGACTTCGCAGATAAAACCCACGGCTTCGTGGGCGCTGACCTAGAGGCACTGTGCAAGGAGGCGGCAATGCGCTCCCTGCGCAGAATCCTGCCTGAGATCGACTTCGAGCTGGAAAGCATACCCGCCGAGATTCTGGATAAGATAGAGGTGACCTATCAGGATTTTGAGGAGGCCTTCATGGACATCGAACCCAGCGCACTGCGCGAAGTTCTCGTGGAGGTGCCGGACGTAAAGTGGAGCGATATTGGCGGTCTCGAACAGGCAAAGCAGGAACTCCGCGAGGCGGTGGAGTGGCCCCTGAAGTATCCGGAGGTGTTCGCCCACATGGAGGCCCAGCCGCCAAAGGGGATTCTGCTCTATGGGCCGCCCGGCACTGGGAAGACGCTGCTTGCAAAGGCGGTGGCAAACGAGAGCGAGGCCAACTTCATAAGCGTAAAGGGACCTGAGTTCCTGAGCAAGTGGGTTGGAGAGAGTGAGAAGGCGGTGCGGGAGACCTTCAGAAAAGCGCGGCAGGCGGCCCCCTGCGTTGTATTTATGGACGAGATAGATGCCATAGCACCCACACGGGGCTCTGGTTTTGACTCCCACGTAACTGAGCGCGTGGTGAGCCAGATTCTTACTGAGCTCGATGGGCTGGAGGAACTCCGGGGTGTTGTGGTAATTGCAGCGACAAATCGCCCGGACATAATCGACGCGGCGCTTCTCCGCCCGGGAAGGTTTGACCGCCTGATATTCATACCCACGCCAGACAGAAAGGCGAGGGAGGAGATATTCAGAATACACACGCGCTCCAAGCCTCTCGCCGAGGACGTCGACATAGCCAAGCTGGCGGAGATGACAGAGAACTACACGGGCGCTGATATCGAGGCGGTGTGCAACGAGGCGGTGATGCTGGCGATACGCAGATATATAAGCGAGGGCAAACCCCTGGACAGAAAGACCATGAAGCACGAGCTTAAACTTAAAATGGAGCACTTTGAGGAGGCGGTGAAGAAGATAAGACCCATATCCAGGGAAGAACTGGAGCAGTATATGCGAATAGCTGAGAAGTTTAAGGCGCAATAAATTTAAAGGCAGAGCAGGCAATATTATAACGGTCGTGATTATATGGAAGTTGAGCTTAAGGTTGCAGAGGCGCTGCAGAACGATGTGGGGCGGGGTATCGTCAGACTGGATACTCGCACCAGAGAGATTCTGGGAATCTCCACTGGCGATATAGTGGAGATTCTGGGAAAGCGCAAGACGGGTGCAATAGTATGGCGCGCCTACGCCGAGGACGAAGGTCTTGGCATTATACGCATGGATGGCATTATACGCCAGAATGCCCAGATTTCCCTGGGCGAGAATGTTCGTGTGCGCAAGGCAAAGGTTAAAGATGCCCGTCGCGTCGTGCTTTCACCCAACCAGGCGATACGCTTTTCCACCGGATTTGGAGATTTTGTGAAGCGCAGGCTTCTGGGCAGGCCCCTCACCCAAGGGGATAAGATTGTGGTGGGCGTCCTGGGCACAACACTGCCCTTCACAGTGACGCAGACGATACCCTCCGGTACAGTGCGCGTCGCAGACCGTACTGAGGTTATAGTGCGCGAGGAACCGGTAAAGGAGCGCGCAGGCATACCCAGCGTGGCCTATGAGGACATAGGCGGATTAAAGGATGAGGTGCAGAAGATTCGCGAAATGATAGAGCTGCCCATGAAGCATCCCGAGCTCTTTGAGCGCCTCGGAATAGAGCCGCCAAAGGGTGTGCTCCTCCATGGTCCGCCGGGCACAGGAAAAACGCTCATAGCAAAGGCGGTGGCAAACGAGACCAACGCCTACTTCATTCACCTCAATGGTCCTGAGATTATGAGCAAGTTCTACGGCGAGAGTGAGGAGAACCTGCGAAAGGTCTTCAAGGAGGCTGAGGAGAACGCCCCCAGCATTATATTCATCGATGAGATAGATGCCATAGCGCCCAAGCGCGAGGAGGTGCACGGAGAAGTAGAGAGGCGCGTTGTGGCGCAGCTCCTCGCCCTGATGGACGGCCTCAAGAGCAGGGGCAGGGTCGTGGTGATAGGCGCCACCAACCGCCCCGATGCCCTCGACCCGGCTCTGCGCCGCCCGGGCAGGTTTGACCGCGAGATAGTAATCGGCGTCCCCGACCGCAAGGGCAGGAAGGAGATACTCCAGATTCACACGCGAGGGATGCCCCTCAGCGAAGACGTTAAGCTGGATGAGCTCGCTGATATAACCCACGGCTTCGTGGGCGCTGATCTTGAGGCACTGTGCAAGGAGGCGGCAATGAATGCCCTGCGCAAGGTGCTGCCGAAGATAGACCTGGAGGAGGAGAGTATCCCGCCTGAAATTCTTGAAAGCCTCGAAGTGACCCGCGAGGACTTCCTCGAGGCATGGAAGGTAATGGAGCCCAGCGCACTGCGCGAGGTCTATGTGGAGGTGCCGGACGTAAGGTGGAGCGATATTGGCGGCCTGCATGATATTAAGCAGTCGCTGCGGGAGACTGTGGAGTGGCCTATAAAGTACCCGGAGGGCTTCGGTAAGCTTGGCATCTCTCCACCCAAAGGTGTGCTCCTCTTTGGACCGCCCGGCACAGGGAAGACGCTGCTCGCAAAGGCGGTGGCTACTGAGAGCGAGGCGAACTTCATAAGTGTTAAGGGGCCTGAGATTCTCAGCAAGTGGGTTGGAGAGAGTGAGAAGGCGATTCGGGAGATTTTCAAGAAGGCCAAGCAGGCAGCGCCCACGGTGGTGTTCTTCGACGAGGTGGATGCAATAGCGAGCACACGTGGAATTGAGGTGGGTAGCAAGGTGGGCGAGCGTGTGCTCAACCAGCTCCTGACAGAGATGGATGGTCTGGAGGAGCTTCACAATGTGATTATCATCGCCGCAACAAATCGCCCGGACATGCTTGATCCCGCCCTGCTGCGTCCTGGCAGGTTTGACAAGATTTTACTGGTGCAGGCGCCGGATGCAGAGGCGAGGCTTGAGATATTCAAGGTCCACACCCGCAGGATGCCACTGCTCGACGACGTCCAGTTTGACTTCCTTGTGAAGCAGACAGAGAACTTCTCGGGTGCAGATATAGAGGCGCTGTGCCGCGAAGCTGCGATGCTTGCTTTTAGAGAGGCGATTCTCAATGGAGAGAGCTTCGATGAGAAGAAGGTGGAGATGCGCCACTTCCATGAGGCACTGAAGCACGTGAAGCCCAGCTTAACCGAGGATACCAAGAAGACCTACGAGCAGTTCCTCAAACGCTACGAGACAAAGGAGCTTGAGCGGCTGGTGTACATGGGCTAGTTCCCTCATCGCCCTTCATATAAAGATGTCCAGGGCGATGAAGGTGAAGAGGCAGAAGCTGAAGAGGGCATTGATGTTGAAGAAGGCCACGCCCACCTTTTCCAGATTCTCGGGTTTTACTATCGCGTGTTCGTATGCGAGCAGGGCCGCCATTACACCAAGGCCGAGCAGATAGACCTCGCCGAGGGGGGAGAAGAAGTAGAGGAGGAGAAGGAAGAAAAGCGTGGCACCATGAAAAAGCGTTGAAATTTTGAGCGCCCCTGTTATGCCAAAGCGGGCAGGTATTGAATAAAGCCCCTGCCTGCGGTCGAATTCCATGTCCTGGATGGCGTAGATTATGTCGAAGCCGGCAACCCAGAATATCACCGCGGCGGCGAGGAGCAGCGCGGGCAGGTCGATGCTGGCGCGCACCGCCACCCACGCTCCAAAAGGAGCAATCGCAAGCGCTGAACCGAGAACAAGGTGACTTAACCAGGTGAAACGCTTTGTGTACGGGTAGCCCCAGATTATCGCAACGGCGAGGGGGTAGAGCTTGACGCAGAGCTCATTGAGCATCGCCGCCGCAAGCAGGAGCAAGCCTAGGGAGATGAGCACAATAGTCCAGACCTCCCGGGGCGAGACCAGACCAAGGGGTAAAGCCCTGTCTGCGGTTCTGGGGTTCCTTGCGTCTATATCGCGGTCTATTAAGCGGTTGAGGCACATCGCCGCTGTGCGCGC
>NZ_JBPMGE010000046.1:0-11634 GCF_054014795.1 Candidatus Pyrohabitans sp.
CAGCCACTTCCAGGCGGTTTCTATATGTCCTGCTCCAAGGCAGCCTGCGGTGAGCAGAAGGGCTATGAGCAGACCACATGCCTTCATGTTATCTTTCATCACCTCATACCACCAATGACGGCGAATATCCATAAAAGTGCCCCAGCGGGCACGAGAATAATCCAGTCCATGCCCCCCTTCTTTTTTATTGCTCCACTGTATCCTATTATCCCGCTGCAGAATCCCATAAACAACCCCAGAAGAACAGAGGTGTAGGAGCGTCCTCCTTCAAAAAATGCTGCGGATATAAAAAATATAAAAACGGGAGAAAAACCGATAAAGAACGCCGATCTTTCCCTTCCGCTCCAGAGACCGTAGAAGAAGGCTATTACCCCAGAGGTGGGGATCAGAAGAAAAAGGGGTGCAATATACCTGTTTGCCAAATTCTGCATTGCGTTGACCTCATGCTGAGAAACCGCATAAGAGAGAAGTAAATAAGCAGAGGAAACTGCAAGGACAAGGAATATCTCCACAGCGCTTCTTGACAGTGTGTGTACCCCCATTTTGCTCCTTAAGGTAAGGAAGGTAGAGGTAAACTAAAACCTTTCGCTTTTAAATCAGTTATTCGTTAGTAATCCCGTGACAACATAGCTACCTCCTCTTTTATATTCGAAAAGACGTCCCTTCTCCTGCTTAGAAACTTCTTTAATTTAAGTTACGTGGCACACGTATAGGCATACGTGCACCTCTTTATATTTAATTATTTCCTGAGAATTTTATTTCGCATGACTACTCATAAAATAAAACGGTTTACAATACTTTTAATAGCCTGTTTGGCCTTATTTAGCCCTGCATTTGCACTATCTGCAGAATACGAAAAAACATACAAAATAGAAGAAGGACATGTGAAATTTGGGAGTTACACCCTTGAATTTTTTACATTTGATGACAAAAAGATTAAATGCTTTAATGCGTTGAATGGAAATCTGATTGTCTATCAGTTCTGCGACGACATTGTGGCAGGTAAACGGGAATTAAGAGAAAACATGGGGAAAGTGTATCGTTTGAGTGATTTCTTAGCTTTTACTATCGCTCACTATCCCCGTGAATATGCTGAGGTGAGAATTTTGTCTGCACAAAAAATTAAGCCGGAGGTGGTTTCATCTAAATGGTTCTCCGCATATCTTGAACTCACCTCTTCTTCGCCGAGGTCAAAGGTCGTTGCTTATCCTGGGGATGTTATCAAGGCAAGTGTTACCCTGAAGAACAATGCTCCGGAAGAGAAGAGGTACAAGAAAACTTACAGGCTTTATGTGGTTCGTCCCTTCGGCTGGGACGCCTCTTTAAAAGTTGGCGGTAACAGGGTTAGCTCAATAGCACTTGCACCAGGCGAAGAGGTTACCATAAATGCTGAGATAACCGTGCCTGAGGATTTCTCCGGTGATTACGTCATTTCCATAGTGGCGGAAGGAGGCTACAAAGGCACAGTGGAGAAGGTCAGATACGACATACCAGTGATCAGGGGGCAGAGTACTTTCTCCTCAAAACTTCACTCTTCCATACCCGAGATTTCCGCCCATGCAGGGGAAAAGGTGGAATTAAATCTTGAGCTTGAGAACGCCGACTATGCAGACAGGTACTTTAATCTCACAGCTTTGGCGCCTAGAAACTGGAATGTTAGCTTCTACTATTCTGGATTGAAGGCAAACCTCATTCAGGTTGCAGGTAAAAGCAGAGTTTCGCTTAAGGCTGAGGTTGAAATGCCGGGTGAAGCTAAGCCTAGCAAATATTCTATAACCTTCAGAGCATTGAACGAAAAATCCGTTGCAGAGCACGAAGTGAGCATCGTGGTTGAGCCATCGCCGGTTACCTCAAAGCTACGCACCTCTACGCCTGAGATAATTGTTAAGCCGGGGGATGAGGTGAGGCTGAGCCTTGAGCTGGAAAATTCCGGAAATAGCGAGGATTACTATCTGCTCAGTGCGGTTGCTCCCCCGGAGTGGGAGGTTGCCTTCTACCACAAAAACTTCAAGGTTCCCTCTGTGAAGCTTGCGGCGGAAAGCTCTGTCTCTCTGGAAGCAGCCGTAAAGATCCCTAAGGAAACCACGCTGGGTGACTACCAGCTCAGCTTCATAGCGAAGGGGGATAACTCTCGAGCTATGAGCAACGTTACGGTGCATGTGGAAGGAAGCTACGCCCTCGCTGTGGAGCTTTCAAAGCTCTACACTCGCATAACCGCCGGTGAGGCAGAGAAAATCATCGCACGCGTTGCAAACACCGGGAAGAACACTCTGACCGGGATTGAGCTATCTTTAGAGATTCCTGAAGGCTGGAGCTACGAAATAGTACCGGAAAGCGTGAAAAAACTCCAGCCAGGAAAAGCGGCGGACTTTTCAGTAACCATACTTCCACCTGCAGATGCAGGAATAGGCGATTACTTCCTGAAGTTAAGGGCAAAGGCTGAACAGACAAAGGCTGAGGATGTCTCTCTGCGCATTACCGTGCAGCAGAAAAGCTCTTATGGCTATGCAGGAATCGCGGTTGCAATTCTCTCTGTGATAATGCTGTTAGCTATATACAGAAAGTTCGGGAGAAGGTGATGTAACGCAAAAATTCAATTTTCATGTCCATAACCGCCCATTATGAGCTCATCAAGCACCCTCTCAAGCGCGGCATAAAGCTCCTCCAGGGTGCCGTTGTTGTCTATGCGGTAGTCCGCCAGCTTCACGAGCTCATCTATCCTCTTCTCGGTCTCTGCGCTGTCGTTCTTCAAAAACTCCTCATAACCCATAGCGGCCTCGCCCTTCTCCCCCCTCTCAACCGCACGCTGATAGCGCACCTCACTGAAGGCGTGGATATACACCAGCACGCTGTTCTCAAAGCTCCTTATCATCTCCACCTCCTCGGGGTAGCGCACCCCATCCACCACCACAACCTGAGCATCGCTCGCCAGGATGTCCTGCTTAAGCGCGCGCGCTATAACTCCGTCTCCAAACTCGCGGCGAAGTGCAGAGCCGAGGGCTATGAAGTTCTCCCTCCTGAGCTCCATATGCAGCCTCTGCAGTATATCCTTCAGAATATCAGAAAAGCGAAAAATCCTGCCGTTGTATTTCTTGGCGATGTACCTGCTTGCCTCGCTCTTCCCAGAGCCTATCTTACCCATTACCCCTATTACAACCCTCTTGCGTATCTCAACCACCTCATACAGGGGTTAGCTTTTTATTGGAACCTCCTAATAAATATATGCGATGGACCTCCTCTTGACCATTGGAGCAGGTATAGCCGCGCTGTTTTTAGTAAGCGTTGTGATAGTCTTCCTCAGCTCATGGATTTTGGGACGCTCACGGGGTTGCCCAGGTAAATCTGGCGCTGCCCACCATCACTATGAAGAACTCGACGAACTGCCTGTGCGCAGGAGCACCTACGAACCCGAAGAGACGGTCACAAGCACTACAGACAACAGCCTGATAAGTGAAATCATGTCTGTGGACCTGCCCGAGGAGTTCCCGATGGGCACACAGGCACCGCTCAGGGCTGAAGAAGAGAAGCCCAGCAATCCCCTTGTCTCCTTCATAGAGGGATTTGACTTCTCTGATGCAGGCGATGGCAGCTCAGAAACCACCGGCATCGAGCCAGAGGATGAGGCATTGAGAGAACTTGTGGGTGGCGATGACGGGGTTTCTCTCTCCCCCGAAGTGCCAGAAAGGGAGAGTTATAAAAGCTACCCCGGCTGCTTTGGAAACAATTTTAAAAACTGCAGCAGAAACTGCGGCTTTGCTGAGGAGTGCAGACGCACCGCCGAGATTCTGGGTGAGTTTATTTAAGCCTACCCAGTCTGCGCTTTATCGCTTCAAGCTCCTCCCGTGAAATCCTTGTTCCATACTTTAGTTCCCTGAGCTCCTGCCTCAGCTCTGTAGAGACATAGAAGAGGAGGATGTTAAAGAAGAGACTGAGAACCAGAAGTATAGCCATGAGTGTGTCAGCAGCTCCCCCTTCGACCATAACTTATAATTTTACATCACTATTATAAAAGGGTGATGTTTACACGGGTGTTGCACGAGGGTGTCACCTATAATATCATCGCCTCAAGCCGTCGAATGCGCTCCGATGTAGGGGGATGCGTGGAGAATAGCCCAAGCAGAGCGCCGCCCCTGAGGGGGTTCACTATAAACATGTGCGCCGTGGAGGGATTGGCGTTGCGAAGCGGCACCCTGGCAACGCCCTGCTCCAGCTTTCGCAGAGCATTTGCAAGCGCCCAGGGCTTCTTTGTTATTATTGCCCCGGTTTTGTCTGCGGAGTATTCGCGGGTTCGCGATATTGCAAGCTGGATTATAAGTGCTGCTATGGGGGCGAGAATTGCCAGGACGAGTACACCCACAAAGTGCGCCGCGCCCTCCCTGTTGCGCCCTCCGACGCCAAAGATTGCAGCCCACCTCGCCCAGGTGGCGAGCATTGTTATGACACCCGCGATTGTGGCGGCGATTGTGCTTATGAGGGTGTCGCGGTTTTTGATGTGCGCCAGCTCGTGGGCGAGCACTCCTTCAAGCTCCTCCTCGGTGAGAAGGTCGAGTATGCCGGTGGTCACCGCCACAGCCGCGTGCCTTGGGTCTCTTCCAGTTGCAAAGGCGTTAGGCGTAGCTGTGGGAATTATGTACACCCTGGGCTTTGGAAGCCCTGCCTTCATTGCCAGGTTCTCCACTATGCGGTGGAGCCCTGGAGCATCCCTCGGAGACACCTCCTTCGCCCGATACATGGCGAGCACAATCTTATCACTGTACCAGTAGGCAGAGAAGTTCATGAGCAGAGCGAAGATAAAGGCGATGAACATGCCGCCCACACCAGCTATGGCTCTACCCGTGATAACAAGGAGACCCGTAAGCAAAGCAAGCAGCAGTGTGGTTCTGAGCATTCCACCCATCTTCACCACTGATTTTTCTAACCAAAGGTTATCAAAGCAAAATATTTATGTAAGCAGAAGATTATGAGCAGAACCACTTAGCTATAAGCAAAGAGACCAAGGCCAAACTGGAGCGTCTCGGGGGAAAGGGGAGAGCTACGATGAGATAATCCAGAGACTCCTTAATATAAGAGCTTGAAATGATAGACGAGGTCTACAACCGAATTGAGAGGACGCCTAGAAAGGAGTACGTCACCCTTGAAGACTTATAAGGTTCTTTTGAACCCCAAGCCGTTGAGGAACTTAAAAATCTATCAGTAGAGGTGTCAAAGCGCATCAAGAAAGCTCTCGAGAACCTGAGAGAGGATCCGTTGAGGAGGATAGACGAGGAAACCAATGAGGTTCTTGTGGAAAAGATAGCCCCCTAGGAAGAAAGCACGTGATTTATCTCCGCAATTCTAGTACCTAAGGGCCGAAAAACTCCTCACTCCAGTCTATCTTCCCGGGCTTAAACTCCTCCCCCCTGCCCGCAAGTATGCGCTCTATCCTCTCCACCACCTCCCCGGGTGTTAGCCGGGTGGTGTCCACCTCGTAAACTTCGCCATGCACCTGAAGGCTCTCTATCAGACAGACATCCAGCGCCTCAGCCTCCAGGTTTTCCTGTATCTTCCCCTCTGAAAAGCCCTTCCCTTCCAGCCTCTGTCTTAGCACCTCTGGTGAGCAGCGCAGCACGACCACGATAGCATCGCTGAAGGGCAGGAGGTGTGCCAGGTGCCCCTCAATAACCACATCTCCGGAGGCATGGGGCTTTATCCTCTCGAAGAGCTTCTCCACATCCACCTCGGTACTGCCCCGCTCCGCGTCGTAGCCGGCGATTACATCACCCTGGACAAATTTATTTACCTCTAGAAGCTTGGCACCGTGCTTTTTGCAGAAAAGCCTTGCCACGGTGCTCTTGCCAGTGCCCGGCGTGCCCGTGAGGATAAGAATCATCTCTGGCTGCTCTCTTCGCCTGCGGCGCGCCTGAAACCCAGAGCCTCAAGGTCGCGGTATATCATTGTGCGCGAGACGCCGAAAACCTCTGCCACCCGTGCAACATTTATAACCGCAGGGTCGTTGTTAAACAGTTCAAGCGCCCGCTTTATGCGCTCCCTTCTAATCTCTGCATCCCTGGCCTCTTCAAGTCCCTTCTCATTTATCGCCACAATCATGGTGGTGTAGACCCTGCCCGGGAGGGGTGTATCTATGGTCTTTGTGTACACGCTCACTATCTCCCCCTCCTTATTCTCAAGAAAGGAGTTTATCAAGCCTGCGGCCTTGGCCACTGAATTTTCCCTTGAGTATCCCCTCACATTAACACCTATAATCTCCTTCTTCTTGGGTTCACTTCCATTGATCGTGACAGTTATGTTAACACTCGCCCCCGAGACGCCGATGTTTATTTCATATTCAGCGCTTGTTATAATCCCGTCCACCTTTTTAAGTTCCTGGTTTATGCTATCAACCGCCCTGTCAAGGGCCGTGCCCACATCATTACCAGTAGCGGTCTTACTGATGATTTTCATCACAGAAAATTGAACCCCTCAAATATAAATAGCTTTTTACCTACAGCTCCCCGGTGATGCGGAAGTGGAGCTTTGCAAAGTTTGCAAGTGCTCGCCTGCCATGCCTTCTGACCAGCGTCCTTGCGGCGTCTTTAACGTGCACACTGCCCCTCGGAAGCGTGAGCCCCGCCTTGCGGGAGAGCATCTCATGCTTGCGGAGGAACTCGGCCCTCGCAAGCAGAGCCGCCGCCGCTACGTGGGCATTACTCTCAGCGCGCACTTCAAAAACCAGCTTCCTGGCAAGCTCTGCGTCCAGGTTAGAGAGCACCACCTTAGGGGCGGCAAATCTGTCTATAACCACCCTGCTCGGGGAGCACTTCTCCTCGAGCTGCTTCACCGCTTGGGCATGCATCCAGCCCAGAATCTCATTGAGGTTGTAGCGCCCGCCTGTGTCCCGGTGCAGCTTATTGTAGCGCGCCGGTGATATCCTTATAATCACATGGGGGAACTTCTTGACCTCCCTTTCAAGGGCAAAGATCTGCTGGATGCTCATCTTCTTTGGGTCGCGGAGGTTAAGCGAGCGAAGCTTCTCGGCATCCCCGCATACGCAGGCCACGACCACATAGCCGAAGTAGTCGCCCTTTCCCGCCTCATCGCATCCCGCCAGAATCATCCGGCTGCCCTCTGCTGCTCGTACAAAGTGCGTATCCTCTGCACCGTATCTGCCTCCGCCGGCGACTTATCCTCGCGGATCCTGACCACGCGTGGAAAACGCAGCGCAAAGCCGCTGGCATAGTTTGGGGAGCGCTGAATCTCCTGATAGGCGACTTCCACGACGACGCTTGGCTTCAGCCTCACCTCGCCAGCCTCCTCAAACTCTATCAGGGGTCTTAGGAGGGATGTGAATTCCTCAAGCTGCTCCTCTGTTATACCCGTGCCCACTCTGCCCACGGCGAGGAGTTCCCCAGTGTCTTCATCTCTCGCAGCAAGGATGTAGCTGCTCAGCCAGCCGGCGCGCTTTCCTGTACCCCAGAGGGCACCTGTAATCACCAAGTCAAGGGTCTCCATCACCGGCTTTATCTTGTACATGTAGCCCACCCTTGCTCCAGGGATGTAGGGCGCCTTCAGGTTTTTAATCATCATGCCCTCATGCCCCTTGGCAAGGGCGCGGGAGTAGAACTCGTGGGCCTGCTTAATGCTGCTTGTAACCTTCTGCTCTGCAAGCTCAAACTTGCCCTTCTCCTCCTCAATTACGCCCTGCAGCGCCTCGCGACGCTTCTCAAAGGCCAGGTCTATCATCACCTCACCCTCGAGGTAGAGGATGTCGAAGAGGTATGTCTCAAAGGGTATCTCTGCTATCATCTTCTCAACGTCGTACTTCCTCCTGAAGCGGCGGAGGATATCCTGAAAGGCTCTTGGTCTTCGCGTCCTGGGGTCCACTGCCACCGCCTCACCCTCCACTATTGCCTCCTCTGCCTTTATTGCACGGGCAGCGCGTCTGGCAATATCTGGCAGCGCGCTGGTAACATTCTCCAGGCGGCGGGAGAATATCCTGACCTCCTCCCCCTTTTTGTGAATCTGGACCCTGGCTCCGTCGTACTTTATCTCCAGAGCCGCCTCGCCCAGCTCCTCAAACACCTTCTCTATGCTGGGCGCAATCTGCGCAAGCATGGGCTTAACCGGCCTGCCCACCTTCATTCTTATTCTGCTCAGTCCCTCCTCGCCCTCGCGCTTCGCAGCCTTGGCCACGACGCCAAAGTCGTTTATGAGCATGTAGGCACGCTCCACAGCGGCGACGCTCACCCCGAAGGCCTGTGCAATCGCATCCCTGAGCAAACCCTCTGCCACACCCACGCGGAGCTCGCCGAGAACTGTGCGCGCTATATATTTTCCCTCCCTGGGCGAGGCGCTTGCCAGAAGGTCCGAGAGGATGCGAATCTTCCTGTCCTGGGAGCCCTTGCCACTTGCCAGGGCTATCTTCTCAAAGGCCTGGTAGACCTCCCGCACCTGCAGTTTCCTCGCAAACAGGGTAAGCTGTACCTTATTGGAGAGGAGCTGCTCCACCGCCTCGCCCACATCGCCACTCTTGGCGACGGTATTTTTTACTTCGCCTGTGCTGATACCGCTTACAAAGGCGAGCGCCTCGTAGAGCAGGCTCGGCCCCACGCCAAGCTCCATCTCGCTCCATTCGGGGAAGACCTCGCCTATGAGCAGGCTGGGAATTATGTCCAGAAGTTCCTCAGGAACCTCCGTGAGAAACTCGGCCACAATCCTGGTTTTTTCCAGTTTGCTCGCCGTTGCCTCGAGATTTTCATAAACATGAGCAAGTCTTGCATACTCCATGGTTTAAATTCGTCCCCATTGGATATTAGCTTTTCTGATGAGAGAGAGGGGACGAGGTTAACGTATCCATTTACTCCTCTGGCAAGATTTAAATAAAGGGATTATCCAGTATCATGGGAAAGGAGGCGATAACATAGCTCTTACCCACGTCGATGAAAAGGGCGTAAAGATGGTGGAGGTCTCTGCGAAGCCCGAGGTGAAGCGCATTGCCAGGGCGAGGGGAAGGATAGTACTCCGCGAGGAGACCATCGACATGATTAAAGCCGGCAGGGTGGAAAAGGGCAATGTGCTCACAACAGCACAGATTGCGGCGACGCTGGCGGTGAAGCGCACCCCGGAGCTTATCCCCATGTGCCACCCCCTGCCCATAACCGGCGTCAGGGTAGAGTTTGAGTTCCACACCAGCGCAATAGAGGCGGTGGTTGAAGTTACCACCGTTGCAAAGACCGGTGTGGAGATGGAGGCCATTACCGGTGTGAGTGTGGCGCTGCTCACCATCTGGGACATGGTTAAGGCGATTGAGAAGGATGAGCAGGGGCAGTATCCTGTTACTCGCATTACCGACATACAGGTGGTGGAGAAGATAAAGGAGGCTCTGAATGAGTGAGACCACAAAGAGGCACAGGGATGAAGCACCCCAAAGCGTGAGAGCGGCGGTTATCACAATCTCAGATTCAAAATTTGAATACCTGTGGACAAAGGATGAGAGGCTGGAGGAGACGGAGGACGTCTCCGGCAGGCTGATAGTGGAGGCGCTTAAAGAAGCGGGGCATGAGGTTGTGTTCTACACCATAATCCCAGACCATGCTGGCTTAATCGCCGAGATGGTGGACTACATAATAGAGCGCTACTCCCCTGAGGCGGTAATCACCACGGGCGGCACAGGCATAGGGCCGCGCGATGTTACCATTGAAGCCCTGGAAAGCCTGTACGAGAAGAGCCTGCCCGGCTATGGGGAGCTCTTCAGGCAAAAGAGCTTCGAGGAGATAGGGAGTGCGGCCATGCTCACCCGGGCAGACTGTGGAGTTATCTCAGAAACGCTGATCTTCTCCCTGCCGGGTTCGCCGAATGCGGCCAAGCTGGGGGTGGAGCTGATGCTGAGTGAGCTGACCCATCTGGTGAAGCACGTGAGAGGTGGGTAGCTTGAAGGTAGTAAGTGTGGTCTCTGCGAGAAGCAACTCGGGCAAGACGACTGTTATTGAGCATCTGGTGGCGGAGCTGGTAAAGCGCGGCTACAGCGTGGCCACGATAAAGCACATCCCGAAGGCAAACTTCACAGTGGATAAGGAGGGAAGTGACACCTGGAAGCATGCACGCGCCGGCGCTGGGGTGGTGGTAGGGCTCAGCCCCAACGAGGCGGCTTTTATAGTTAAAACAGAGACTGAGCTGAGCGTCGCCGAGGTGCTGGAGAAGCTGCGCAGCTTTGGCAGCTTCGACTTTGTGCTCATCGAGGGGTTCAGAAAGGAGAGCTACCCCAAGATAGTCGCCGCCTCCAGCGAGGAGGATGCACGCTCGCTGGTCGACGGGGCAACACTGGCGGTGAGCGGCGTGGTCGCCGGTTCGGGTGAGGACGTGGAGCTGGGCGTGCCCGTGATAGACGCCACAACGCAGGCGAAGAAGCTGGCGGATTTGCTGGAGGGTGAAGAGCTCAGGCTAAAGAGCACGGTTGCAGGGCTCCCCGGGCTGAACTGCGGGGAGTGCGGGAGTGAGAGCTGCGCCGACATGGCGGCGCGAATACTCAGGGGGGAGCGAAGCCTTGAAGATTGCGTTGTTCTGAGCGCAGGGAAGATGGCTGAGATTAAAATCTCTGGCAGAGAGGTGCCCATGGGTAGCTTCGTCCAGGAGCTTGTGCGCAGTGTTGTTCTCGGCATGGTATCAACCTTAAAGAAGGCGGACGCCGAGGATGGCGATGTGGTGGAGATAAAGGTGAGGGTTTAGATGCTTCGCGACAGCTACGGCAGGCCAATAACAAGTATGCGCATAAGTATTACCCAGAGGTGCAACTTCAGATGCAGATACTGCCACCACGAGGGTATAACAGAAGATTCCAGAGAGGAGATGACCCCGCAGGAGGTCAGGCGCATTGTAGCGCTGGGGGCGCGTTTCGGGGTGCGCAAGGTCAAATTTACGGGAGGCGAACCCCTGGTGCGCGAGGATGTGGCTGAAATCGTGGCGGAGGTTGCGCAGGTGAGGGGTATAGAGGACCTCTCCATGACCACCAATGCCTACTACCTCGCAGATTATGCCCAAGATTTGAAGCGCGCCGGTCTGGACAGGGTTAACATAAGCCTAGACACGCTGAGGGGAGAGACCTTCAGCTGGATTACCCGGGGGGGCGATCTGAGCAGGGTGAGGGCTGGCGTTGAGGCAGCAATAGAGGCAGAGCTCACGCCGGTGAAGATAAACATGGTGGTGATGCGCGGGGTTAATGATGATGAGATAGGCAGGATGATTTCCGAATTTTCCCGCGATGGTGTTGTTCTCCAGCTCATTGAACTCGTGGTTAGCGACCGCGAGTTCTTCCAGCGCTACTTCTACGACCTGGACACCTTTGAAGAGGAGCTGACGAAGCGAGCAATAGAGGTGCATGAGCGCAGGTTTATGCACGGCCGGAGGCAGTACCAGCTCAATGGGGCGAGGGTGGAGGTTATTAAGCCGATGCACAACTCTCGCTTCTGCGCCCACTGCACCAGGCTTAGGGTTACTGCCGACGGGAAGTTCAAGCCCTGCTTAATGCGCAGCAACAATCTGGTTGATTTCCTCACACCCATGCGGCAGGGGGCGAGCGACGAGGAGCTGGAGAGGCTTTTTAAGGAGGCGGTGCTGCGCAGGGTGCCCTTTTTCAGGGAGGGTGAGGAAAGTGCCCATGGA
>NZ_JBPMGE010000047.1:0-5826 GCF_054014795.1 Candidatus Pyrohabitans sp.
GATGACCTCTTTGAGATTCCTGTGCACCCAGGTGTCGGCTATTGTCTCGGCATCCTTGGGTATGACTATCTTCTCTGCCATGCTGGTAAGGTAATGCTGAAGGAGGATATAAGGTTTGCGCCCTTGAAGCTGTGAGGCTGGGCAGGAAGCCGGTGGAGATGTGATAGATTCAGGCTCCCTTTGGTATTCCAATATACCTAGCAACCCTGGATTTGTACAGGCGGTATTCCTCCCCATACAGACGCTCAAGATAGGGCTCCTCCAGGCGGGTGGCATACAGATGAATAACAACTGCGAACACCCCTGTAAGCACGAGGGCAAGTCCCGAACGTCCGGCGAGTGATATACCCAGAAGTATCAGGAACCAGCCTACGAACTGGGGATTTCTGCTGTAGCTGTATATACCGGTGGTCACAAGCCCAGAGATATCCTGTCCTGTAGACCTGCGCCAGGATAGCGCGGCTATCCCCGCTATCATAATGAGCAGGCCTACTAAAACCGCAACCAGGCCGCATGCCAGCGCGGCAGTGCTGCTCAAAGGTATAGGCCAGAGGGAGTGCAGCGATGCCAGTATAACCGGCAGATGATGGAAGCCCCACATGATATACCAGAGGCTCAGAAGCTTTTTTGGAAGCGTGACCCCTCTCTCGTATGTTTTCTTTATCTCTGAAAACACGTAGGCTCCCAATATCGCCCAGATAACTGTTGAGATGCCTATACCCGCATAAATCCCCATTATGTTTATAGATTCCAATTTCAACAATAAAAAGTTTCAGTGATTAGTTGCTCAAATCGGCAATCATCTGACTCACTGCAAAGGCGTAGTTGGCATCCCAGCTTTTAACCCGGGAGGCGGTGTAGGTGAGTCCTTCGCAGCCAGCGCGCAGACCAAAGCTCTCTGCTATCGCATAAGCCTGAAGCACCATTATACTTCCGTCGCCGGCGAGGGTGCCGTTGGTGTGGAGCACGCCGTAGTAGCCGCCATCGTCGCGTCTCATTGCCTCCAGGAAGGCGATGCCCCTCTCCGCGCTCTCCTTAAATCTGAGCCTCTCCCCGGGTGGCGAGGCTACGTAGGCCGCGGCCACGCCGCTCACCGCCATGCCCTGGTACCAGGCGCTCACGCTGCGCCATTCATAGCCGGGCAAGCGGTAGGGGCCATCGTACCAGGCGCCGCTGCTGAGCTGCATCCTCGCAAGGCCCTCGCCTATCTCCACCGCCTTCCTGCGGTAGCGCTTTGCTCTCTCAAAGTCGCCCATCTCCTGCGCCGCCTCGGCTGCGCTTTCAAGGCCGAGAGCTGCGAAGCCTATTGCGTTGGGCTTCAAACCAAAGCTGTAGCCGAAGAAGGTGAGGAGCTCCGCCTTGCGCAGCAGGGCATCGCCCGCGCGCGTTATGCTCCTCTCAACCTCAGCTCCTGAAAGCACGCCCGTGGTATACGCCCGGGAGAGCGCCCACGTTGCAGCGGCACTTTCGAGGAGGGCGTAGCTCGACGTCGCCTCGCCCTCAGCTTCGCCCCACCCTCCGGAGTCGCGCTGCTCTGCCATAAGGTAGCTCGCATGTCTTTTAGCTATCCCTCTGTACCCCTCCTCGCGGGTGGTGCTGTACATGTTCGCGGCATAGAGCAGCGCATACGCGTTGCGCTTCACGCCACGCACCTGCGGAGGAGGCTCCATGCGCAGCGCCTCACGCAGGAGCAGCTCTTCATCGCATTTTCTCCTCTCGCTCTCAAATCCAGCCCAGGATGTGAATTCATCCAGAAACTTCAGGGATTCATTGTTGAGGTAGGCCATGTGGATGCTTAAGCGATAGACTTCGCTCTTCGTGAAAAGCAAAGATAGCTCTGCCAGAGGCATAATAAACCTCTGCCCTCTTCCCAAGGTGAACTCCCGTGTAGCGTAGGGCAGGGTGCTATTTCCTGAGACTATCCTGTCTAGGAGGTACACCTCCGGAAATTCCGCCTTGAGCACTTCAAGCGCCGGGGGTGTCACGAGGTAGCGGGGCGGGTAGAATATGCGCGGCGAGAAGCCTGCACGCTCAAACTCTTCCTTAATCTCCCTCACGCGCCTCTCAGCCTCTTCGCGGGAGGTGAAAAATTCGAAGCCCTCGTGGGTGTAGCCATGCGCCCCTATGACTGCACCTTTCGCTTCGGCACGCTTCAGAAAGGCTACAAATCCGTGAGAGTCGCCTATAGCTTCCCTGCCCGAGCGGTTGGGAATCACCAGGAGAACAATCCTATCCGCCCGCGAGTCAAGGATATCAAGAAGCTTATCAAGATTCTGCATGCCATAGCCCGGGGAGACATCGTGCACCTCCACCCAGAGCTCTGGTTGGGGCTTTTCGTAGCTCAGTGTTGCTAGGACGATAAGTGCTGTCAGGGCGAGGATAAGAAGCGGAAAGCGCATGCATTACCCTTACCTCCGGCGATTTTAACCTTTCTCCAAAAACTATATATGCGCCCCGCGTCTTTTTAAACACGGTGAATAACATGGCAGGAAAGGTCTTAACCGCTACCGACGACGACTTCGAGAGCATGGTGAAAGAACACCCCCTCATACTTGTGGACTTCTGGGCGGCCTGGTGCTTCCCCTGCAAGATGGTTGGTCCCACCATAGAGGAGCTTGCTGAGGAGTTCGAGGGAAAGGTTGCCTTTGCGAAGCTCAATGTGGATGAGAACCCGAAGACCGCGATGAGATTCGGAATAACAAGCATACCAACACTGATACTCTTCAAGAACGGCGAGGTGGCTGAGAAGGTTATCGGAGCCGTGCCAAAGGAACACCTGGCATCAAAGATAAAACCCCACCTCTAGAGCTTCTGGATTTTTGCTAAAAAGAACCCCTGCGAGCGATGCTCCCAGGGATAGAATCTTCTCGCTTTCTTAATCTGTTTATCCAGAGGCATTCCATAGGGCTTGCGAATTGCGGATGAGCCGTGCTTTATCCTGAGAAGCCTCGCGTCCCTGCTCTCCAGCACCTCCTGCACCAGAAGCTCATTCTCCTCCGGCAGGAGGCTGCAGGTGGCGTAGATGAGCACACCCCCCGGTCTGAGCACCTCATACACGGCGCTTATGAGGGCGCGCTGGAGTGGCAGGAGCACCTCCAGGTCCTTCTCCTGCTTTTTGAGTGCATCCCTGTTTTTATGCGCCGTGCCTGTGCCTGTGCAGGGGGCGTCGAGGAGGACACGGTCAAAGCTGAGGCCGAGCTTCGCAACCTCTCGCGCATCCATCCTTATAACTATGGTGTTCTCCACACCCATTCGCGTTATGCTTGCACGCAACGCCTTTATGCGGTGCCTGTTCACCTCCACTGCAACCACGCACCCGCGGTTGCGCATCAGCTGCGCTATGCGGGTGGTCTTGCCCCCCGGCGCTGCTGCTGCGTCCAGCACAAGCTCATTCCCTCTGGGTTCCAGGGCCTCGCATGCATACATGGACGCAGGGTCCTGGAGATAGTAGTAGCCGAGCAGATATTCGGGGGTTGCGCCAGGCGAAAAGGGCGCCCTGTTGATATAGTAGCCGTGCCTGACCCAGGGTATCTTCTCCAGCACAAAGCCCCGCTCCTCCAGGCGCTGTACCAGCTCCTCCTCGGTGATGCGCAGCGTATTCACGCGAAGCGATTGGGGTAGCGGGCGAGTGAGCTTCTCCTCAGTGAGCCCCGGGAATAGCCTGCTGTAGCGCTGCGCCAGAAACTCAGAGAGCATGAAAAAAGATTTATCTCGAGCAATATAACTATTGGCATGCTTGAGATTGAGATAAAGGCTCGAGTCGCAAGTCTCGAGGCGATAGAGGCAGGGCTCCGTGAGAGGGGTGCGCGCTACCTTGGGGAGGAGGAGCAGCTGGACGCTTACTTTAACCACCCGTGCAGGGACTTTGCACAGAGCGATGAGGCGCTTCGCCTGAGAAGGGCTCGCGGCAGTGTGACCCTCACCTATAAGGGGAGGAAGCTGGACGCCGTGACAAAGACGCGGGAGGAGGTGAATGTGGGTGTGGAGAGCTACGAGGCTGTAAGGGCGATTCTGCTCAAACTTGGCTTTGCCGAGGTTGCGCAGGTTAAAAAGCTCAGGCGGAGGTATCGTATGGGTGATTACCTGGTGGAGCTCGATCAGGTTGCCAGCCTTGGAACCTTTGTGGAGGTGGAGAAGAGCGGCGAGACATATTCGCCTGAGGAGCTTGTGGGGTTTCTGGCCTCACTGGGCATAGGCAGAGAGGCTGTGGAGAGACGCTCCTACCTGGAGCTCCTGCTGGAGGGTGAGGGTGATGGTTAGGGTTACCACGCCATCGCGATTGCATATGACGCTGATAGACTTAAACGGCGCACTGGGACGCGTAGATGGGGGTATAGGTATAGCACTTCGCGAGCCGGGCATGGTCGTTGAGGTGGAGAGGAGCAGAAGTTTGAGGGTAAAAGGGGAGCCTGCGGAGCGTGCGCGTGCAGTGGCAGAGCGTGTGCTTGAGGCCTATTCCTTACCAGGAGCCGAGGTAAGGGTGCTGAGAAGCTATCCTCAGCATGTTGGCCTGGGGTCAGGGACGCAGCTTTCCCTGGCGATTGCCACAGGGATATGCAGGGCTTACGGCATAGACGCAGGCATTAGGGAGCTTGCGCAGGTGGTGGGTCGGGGGGGTACCTCCGGGATAGGTGTGGCCGCCTTTGAAGGTGGAGGTTTTATACTGGATGGCGGGCACTCAAGGCAGGAGAAGCCGGAGTTTCTCCCGTCTTCGGCGAGCAGGGCAAAGCCCGCGCCTGTGCTGCTGCGCCGAGATTTTCCTGACTGGGATATAGCAGTAGTTCTCCCAGAGCCCGAGCTGCAGGTCTCAGGCGAACGAGAGGTGAACATCTTCCAGCGTTTCTGTCCGATTCCGATTAACCAGGTGGAGCGCCTCAGCCACGTGATTTTGATGAAGCTCCTGCCCGCTCTGGTGGAGGAGGACATCGCAGCCTTTGGGGAGGCGGTTAATGCTATCCAGGGGATTGGCTTCAAGGAGACAGAGGTTATGCTCCAGGCGCAGAACGTCAGGGAGATGCTCGCACTGTGCCAGAGGCTGAGCTACGGCGCAGGGTTGAGCAGCTTTGGACCTGTGATTTACGCCTTCCCCAGGGATGCGGGTGAGTTCCTCAGGGCTGTGCACTCCCGCAGCGATGTGCGCAGCGTCTGGCTTACAAAGGCGAACAATGAAGGGGCGAGGATGGAGTGATTCTGGGCAGGTTCCGCTACGGTAAGCGCGTGCTTCAGGGCATCGTGGAGGACAACGAGGTTCTGGTAACCTCAGGCAGGCTGAAGGGCAGGCGTTTTGCGCTGGAGGAGCTTGAGGTGCTCATCCCCTCGCGTCCCAGCAAGATTGTGTGCGTGGGTTTGAATTACAGAGACCACGCCGAGGAGCTGGGCATGCCGCTGCCCGGCGAACCCGTGCTCTTTCTTAAGCCTCCCAGCGCTGCCCTTGCCCATCGCGGGGGGATAGTTTACCCGGCCATGGCGGGGCGCGTGGACTACGAGGCTGAGCTTGGTGTGGTTATCTCGCGCAGGTGCAGGAATATTCCTGCAAAGGAGGCTGAGCGCTGCATCCTGGGCTACACCTGCTTCAACGACGTCACAGCCCGCGACCTTCAGCGCAGGGACGGACAGTGGACCAGAGCTAAAAGCTTCGACACCTTCGCCCCCTTTGGCCCGTACGTGGTTACGCCTGAGGAGGTGGACCCGGACCAGCTCGAGGTGAAGCTATACCTGAACCGCACGCTAAGGCAGCAGGGCTCAACGCAGAACATGATATTCCCGGTGGAGGAGTTGCTCAGCTTCATCTCCCGAATAATGACGCTGGAGCGGGGGGATGTCATC
>NZ_JBPMGE010000048.1:0-5245 GCF_054014795.1 Candidatus Pyrohabitans sp.
CTTAAAATCGCCGACCGGGGATATATCCTCGCCGGCGGGCGAAAGGTCTTTGAGGGGAGCGCCGAGGAGATAATGAGCCACAAGGATATAGGCAAGATATACTTCGGGAGGAAGAGGTAGTTTATCAATCACCTGCATATGCAGGGGATAGGGTTAATATCTGCAAAGGGGATACTTCCCCTATGGCTGTAAAGGCAGAATTGCGGGTGGAGCACAGGGGCTGCATTACAGCAGACTGGACGCGGGATGGCAGGGCCACGCTTGTGAGACAGCTTGCAACTGACGGCGTGCACACCCTCTTCCTGGTGCAGGCAGAGAGCAGCGATGCGCTTGAAGAGGCGGCGGCGAAGATAAGAGCAGCACTCCCCATGGAGGTCGTCTCCCTCTCCGGGCAGACGGCGGTGCTCAGGGGCTTCTGCGTTTGCCAGACGCGCGGCGATTCTGTTACCAGCGCTATCCATGCCTCCGGGTGCAGCATCCTATACCCCGTAATTTACCGTGATGGGTACGAGTTTTACACTGTAATCGCTGGCGACAGAGCACAGCTCAGGGCGCTGCTGGAGAGGCTGAAGGAGCTGGGCGAGGTAACCCTTGAAAGGATTTCCAGATACGGCGATGAGGGCATGGAGGTGGAGGTGAACGACCTTTTTCAGCGCTTTACAAAGCGACAGCTTCAGGCTCTGCTTCTGGCGTACGAGGAGGGGTACTACGACTTTCCAAGGCGCATAACCACGGCGCAGCTTGCCTCAAAGCTGGGCGTTTCCCGGAGCACATACGAGGAGCACCTGCGCAAAGCAGAGAGCAGGCTTATGGAGTACATGATGGCGCTCATAAAGAGGTACCTCAGCCTGAGGGAGGGTGATGCTTAGCATTGCGAAGCCTCGTCTGAGAAGGTGCTATCACCTCGCCTTTAAGGAGTTCTTCGACTCCTACTGCTGGGGTGAGAAGCGTCACGAGCACCTTGTGGTAACCTACGGCTACTTCCTCAGGCCCAAGGTAAAGGCGGAGATGGCAAAGCTGAGCAGCTGCGAGAGGGTGGACATCGCAACGCTGGTGCGGGAGTTTGAGGCTTACTCTTCAGGCGGCAAGGTGGAGCTCTTCCTGGACAACCTCGCCCACTTCTACCGCCGCTATCTGCTCACCTTAGGTAAAGCAGGCGCCGGCATTGCGCTCGCCAGGATGCTTGAGCTTATAGAGATTGTGGAGTACAGGGTTAGGCACCTTGAGCGGCGGTGAGCAGAGAACTTCCTGAATAAAACAAAAAAAGAGAGGGCGAAGCTTCGTCACCCTATCGCTGCGCGAAACGGGTAACTTCGTCACACCGGAAGCAAGCTTCCGGGTAACTTCGTCACCCTATCGCTATGCGAAACGGGTAACCTACTTCATCTGAAGCTTGCCCTGCTTCCACATCCCTGCCTCTTCGAACTTGCCCTGTGTTGCCTTGAGCACCACGTAGTCCTGGTACAGGATGTCGCCGTTCTTGTCGAAGGTCTTGTCGCCTGTGGCACCCTTGTAGCCCTTGCTTATCTCGTACAGCGCATTCTTTATCTTCTCACCGTCATAGGTGCCGGCTTTCTCTATGGCTCTGGCTATCATCATTGTTGCATCGTAGGTGGTGTCGGCGTAGATGCCGGGCTCCTCATCCGGGTACATGGCCTTGAAGAGCTTGTAGAAGTGCTGGTACTCGGGGCTGTCGGTGGCGCTTGCCGGCTTTGTGATCAGCATGCCCTCCATCGCCTCCTTCATGCCCGCATAGCCGAACATCTCCTCACTGGCTATTCCCTCGGCGGCTATCCACTTCTGGGGCAGGCCGAGCTCCATCGCCTGTTTGAGAATCACAGAGGCATCCTCCGGATATGAGACGAACATTATCATCTCAGCACCAGAGTCCTTCACCTGCTGAAGCTCTGTGCGGTAGTCTCCCTTGCCGGGGTCGTACTGTATCTGGAGCACAACGCTCCCGCCCTTGGCCTCAAAGCTCTCCTTGAACACTTCCTGCAGTCCTATGCCATAGTCGTTGTTGATAACAAAGGTTACAGCCTTCTTGTAGCCCTGACCCACTGCTACGTCGGCAAGCACCTTGCCCTGCAGTGTGTCGCTTGCGACGACGCGGAAGATGTAGTCGCCGGCATCAGTTACCAGGGGGCTCGTTGAGGCAGGCGAAACAAGTACAACATGATTGTCCTCGCATATGGGTGCCACTGCCAGCGTTGAAGAGCTTGCAGCGGCGCCTACTATCGCCTTGATACCGTCGATCTTTATGAGCTTCTGCGCCGCATCCACAGCTTTAGCCGGGTCGGTGGCAGTGTCCTCGACAACGATCTTAACCTTGGCACCGAGCACGCCACCGGCGTCGTTCAGCTCCTTCTCAGCCACCTTTGCACCCTTGACCATTCCCTCACCGAAGGGCGCCAGATTGCCGGATAGGGGCATAAGCACACCTATCTTTATCTCCTCCACCTTTGGCGGAGGAGCGGTGGTGGCAGGGGCCTTCTCCTCCGGTTTCTGGGCGCATCCTGCAAAAAGCAGCAGGCCCACGGCGGCAATGGCAAAGAACAGATACCATCTCCTCTCCATAATACTACCTCCTCACTCTTCTGTGTCCTTATGAGATTATCTTCTGTAGAATAAAAATTTATTCCAGAGGGGCATTAAATAATGGTGATGAAGCTGAGGCCTGGGAGATGGATTGACAGGAAAAGCTACAGAAAGCGTATTCTTACCCACGGCGAGCTTGGAGAGCACACGCTGGTGCAGCTTGTTCAGATTCCTGCCGGCGAGAGGGTGGGAGAGCACTACCATAAGCGACAGACTGAGTTTTACTATATCCTGCGCGGGGAGGCGAGGCTGAGGATAGGCGATGAGGTGCACGAGGCAGAGCGGGGCGACGCCTTTGTGTGCTTTGCGGGGGAGGTGCATTCGGTGGACAATACCAATGGCGAGGAAGCCTTTGAGCTGCTGGTGCTCAAGCTCAACTACCACGGCGAGGACAGCGTGTGGGTTGAGCCTGAGGAAGCTGCGGGAGGGGATAGATGAGGGTGGCCTTCCTGGGCGTGGGCGAGGCATTTGGGGCGAATGCCAGCACGGCGATGCTTGTAAACCGCGAGCTCCTCATAGAGTGCGGGCCCCACACGTTAATCCAGCTAAGAAGGCTGGGCGTACCTCCGGCGGAGATTAAGCTGGTGTACATCAGCCACCTTCACGGGGACCACTTCCTGGGCCTGCCAGCGCTTCTCCTGGCTGCCCGCGAGGAGGGCAGGGAGGAGCCCCTGACCCTTCTGGGTCCACCTGAGCTTCGCGGGCTTGCGGAGGAGCTTCTCCATCTATCCTACCGCAGGGGCCTGGAGGACCTTCCCTACCGGGTTGAATTCGTTGAGGCCAGGCGCAAAGCCGAGCTGTACGGCTACCGCATGGGGTTTGCGCCAACGCGGCACTCTCTGCCTGCGATGGCCATCTCGATTGAGAGAAGGAAGAAGCTCACCTATGCCTGCGACGGCGCGCCCACGGGCGAAGTTGTAAAACTTGCCAGGGGCTCTGACCTTCTGGTGGCAGAGGCCTACGGCGAGGGTTTTTCGGAGCATTCCTCGCCTTTGCTGGCGGCGCAGCTGGCGAGTCGCGCCGGGGTGAAGCTTCTCGCCCTGGTGCACCTCTGGCGGGGGCTGGGTGAGGAGGAGGTTAGGCGCGCTCGGAGGGTTTTTGAAAACATACTCTTGCCAGCGGACCTGGAGACGGTTGAGATTTAAGACCCCTTCAAGATGTTAGCCAGCACGCTGTGTGAAAAGATTTTCCGGTGGTAGGGTGAGCGAAGAGCTTATACGCATGGTGGAAGAGGCGATAGAGAGCGAGAAGGGCTCGCAGGAGCGCTACCGCAGGGCGGCGCAGCAGGCACGCGATCCTGAGACCAAGGTTTTCTTTGAACAGCTGGTGAGGGATGAGGAGAGGCACGAGCAGCTCCTCAGGGAGAGGCTCAAGACGCTCAAGCTGCTCAGGGGCTTCTGAGGCTGAGGAAGAACATCAGCGAGGTGAACACCAGGATTAATCCCACCGAGGCTGCCATCTCCGCGGTGAACCTCTTATTCTCCTTCCGGGCGGTGGCAACCGCGTGGGTGAAGAGCACCACCGATGAGGAGAAGGCTGTCATGGTTATGAGAATGAGCCCCGGCGAGAGGGTGGCAAAGGCCTCGCCCGCGAGGATTTTCCAGGAGTTGAGGGTGTAGTAGAAGACCACGATGAACTCTATGAAGCCCGCCGCCACCTGGAGGGAGATGCTCTCATGCTGCAGCTCTATGGTCTCCCTTCCCCGCTCTATGGATATCTTCATCCTCACCACGTCCATGGCATTCTTCACCTTCTCTTGAGCCAGGATGAAGTTCTCCCTCTCGTACATCAGCGTTTCCAGGGCGTAGGCGTAGCCCTTCAGGTTGTCAGAGAAAATCTCATCCTCCCCGGCGAGGAGGCGTTTGACCTCCTTTTCGAACTCGTGTATGTCCTCCCTCAATGCTGTTATCTTTGAGCTCACCCATTCCAGGTACTGGGCGAGCTCAATGTAGATGAAGCTCAGCTTTTCAATGACCTTCTCAAACTCTTCAAGGTTGTGGTATTTTTCGTTGAGGAGCTTTGAGGTGCTGCTTTCAAGCTCCTTCCTCTTGAGCCTTATCGCCTGCAGCTGCTCCAGAAATAGCTCCGCCTCCCTGGAAATCTTCCTGCCCAGCAGGTCTATGTAGACGAACCTCATGAAAAAGTTGTGCTTTGGCAGGGAGGAGAGCAGAAGGTAGCTTTCCCTTTCAGCGCTCCTCTCCAGGAGGTACAGCTCCCCCTGGGTGAGCTCACTTCGCCTCCAGCTCACGTCGCCGTATAGCCTGGCTATCTTCTCCCTGTCCTCTGAGATAAAGAGGATAGTTTCTCCCAGAGAGAGGGACATCTCCGCGGTGGCGGCGTCCTTCAGCCTTTTGGCTATGCTCAAATCCTCCTCGGGGGCGAGGAGGAGCAGCTGGAGCACAACGACGTCGCCGCGGATGTAGAGGGAGAGCTCCGCAGAGGGCGCGGCAAAGGTCCTCGCCAGGGTCAGCTGGTTGTACTCCTCCAGTACCCTCTCCTCCTCTCCCTCTCCGATAAGCTCCACCGCCGCCTGCCAGGTGTTTTTAATCTCCTCGTCCTTTTCTTTGATGAAGTAAAGGATGTGGACGACGGCTTCGCTGCTTTGCATAATTACCTACTCTGTGGTGTGGTTTAAAATTGTTTTGAC